>JBAPMH010000179.1:0-12106 GCA_049278515.1 Chthoniobacterales bacterium | reverse complement strand
CGGTCCGGTTCTTATTGTCGGTCGCCGCTTCCACAATCACCGCGACCCCACCCGGCGCGTAGCCCTCGTAAATAATCTCATCGAAATGCTGCGCCTCCATCCCCTCACCGGTGCCGCGCTTGATCGCCCGCTCGATATTATCGTTCGGCATGCTTTGGGCGCGCGCGGAAAGAATCGCGCTCCGGAGGCGGACGTTGCTGTCCGGATCGCCGCCGCCAATCTTGGCGGCAATAGTGATCTCGCGCGAGAGCTTGCTAAAAAGCGCGCCCCGTTTCACGTCGAGCGCGCCTTTGAAGCGCTTAACCTTCGACCACTTGCTGTGCCCCGCCATGAGATGGGAATTCTAGAAGTTGCCGCTCAAACCTTTGTTCGCGAGAAACCCGGAACTGGAACGCCTCGAAAAGAACGTTGATCGAGGAGGCAAACTAACGAGGGCAATTAAATCGCCCCAGGCCGTTCTTGTCAAACCATTCGTGGGCCAGAAAAACCGAATGGCCGAGGGCCTTTTTCGAGGCCGGTGCGGCCACTAAACAAAATCCGTTAATTTCTGAAATAGTTCTTGGCCCAGCTTAGGGATGCAACTCATCCTAAGAACACTTCTCAGACCCCTCAGATGAAGCTGATTTCCAGATCGGCTCGACTTTAGGACCTCTGATCA
Source organism: Chthoniobacterales bacterium (assembly GCA_049278515.1). Taxonomy (GTDB): domain Bacteria; phylum Verrucomicrobiota; class Verrucomicrobiia; order Chthoniobacterales; family UBA10450; genus AV80. The sequence goes on along the minus strand of JBAPMH010000179.1, from coordinate 11,448 downwards.
ATCGGTCCAAAACACATTTTACGATGAAAAGACCTACTTTGCGGTCTGCGACCTCCCCGCGTTTCCGCGCTGGAGGGGCTGCCCACCTACGTGCAGTCATTGTGGTCGGGTTGATTCTTACCGGTACTCGCGCCGGCGAGGCACAAGTAACGTGCATTAGTCCACAACTTGTCTGCGACTCGATTGACGTAAGCAGCAGTGATCCCGGCGCAAATCATCAGACTGTCAGTTACAGTGTTTCAACACCTAACTGCGGAGGCGCGGCCGTTACCGTCCAGACGCTTACGAATCCGTTTTCCGGGCCTTGCCTGGTGTTCGCTGACTTCACCGTGGACGACGACATAATCATCAATGGGCAAACGTATCAGTCTCCTGGGACGAACTTTATCTTCCACGACGGGGGTTCCCCTCCCTGCCCGGATGCGAACGGCGCGCACTTCGACCGCTATTGTCGAATGATGAATGGCGGCGAGCAGATCACGTTCGGGGTCCAGAATCATTTTCGCGGCGGAACGAGCCTGGATGCAAACGTCTCTTTTGCCGCTTTACCGTCGTACCCCGGCACTTTTGCTGGAACCTGCTCCGCCTACCGCGATGACACCAACTGCGCCTTTGGCCGGTTCAAATACAAATTCACATTCCCCACCGCAACTCAATCCTTCACCATTCATTGGGTTGAGCGGTTCACGCCCGCGGGCGGTGGCGCGCCCACCGACACGGCGAAGCAAGAAACCCAAAACACGGGCGATACCGAAAGTAACGTGTTTGAGGTTTTGGAGCCAAGCTCCAACGGCACAGTCACCGTCGAGAACATTTACGCCGCTCAAACATCGTTTGGTGCAAGCGCGGTGACCGTCACTGGCGGTGCGACGCCCGCGCCGAGCCATCAGCTCCAACAATGTGAGTATGGCGCCACAGCGACCGAAAGTGCGGATATTAGTATCGGCGCCTGTTCGGATGGAGCGAACTGGCACGCGATCGTGACCGGCCTCAATGGCAATTACTCAGTGCAAGCGAGATTGCTGCCAGGGCCGCCTAGTCAGCAGGAGGTGACCGGAACCGGCGGTAATACGACTCCCCAGAATTTTTGCGCACAGGTGAGTGAACTGAACATTCTTGGAAACAATTTCCCAGGAACGTGGTACATGTTGCAAGCGGTTGTTGCGCACGAACAAGTCCACGAAGCGCACCTTCTCCCGACCCTCCAGGGTGTATCTTCGCAAGTTGAGACTGAAGTGGAAGGAATTAGCGTACCGGACTCAGGCCAATCGGAAGCTGACGCCATTTCTCAAATCCAAGCTCTACCTGCTTTTACAATGGCTAGGGATCACGCGCTGAACTCTTGGACACAGGCCTTTGTGTCGTTCGGTCCAATCGATGAAAATGGTCCCACAGCCGCGGCGGAACACGGCATCGTTGATCCGATGATCAACTCCATTTGCACCTATGCAAATAGCAATAACTGGGGGGCGTGTATGGTCTGTGGGGCTCCGACTCCAACTCCAACACCGACTCCGACCCCAACACCGACTCCAACGCCAACGCCGACTCCGACCCCAACTCCGACTCCAACGCCTCCACTGGCGCCCTCCGTACTCGCAGCCAATACGGCGACTAGCGTGACTAGCAGTGGATTCACGGCCAATTGGAGCAGTGTGACCGGCGCTACCGGCTACCGGCTGGATGTCTCCACCAGCAGTTCGTTTGGAAGCTACGTGAGCGGGTATCAGGACTTGAACGTGGGCAATGTCACCGGCCGAAACCTCACCGGTTTGGCCATTAACACCACATATTACTATCGGCTCCGCGCTTATAACAGCAGCGGAATCAGCGGCAACTCGAATGTCATAACTGTGGCGACATTGCCGAATCCACCCTCCGTTCCGGTGGCTACCGCCGCGACTAATGTGACCGCCAGTGGATTCACGGCTAAGTGGAACGGGGTGAGCGGCGCCACGGGATACCGGCTTGACGTGTCGACGAACAGTTCATTTACGAGCTATGTTAGCGGTTATCAGAATCTCGACTCTGGCAATGTCACCAGCCGAAGCGTCACCGGGTTAAACGCAAAGACGACATACTACTACCGAGTGCGCGCTTACAACAGCGGCGGGTCTAGCGGCAACTCGAATGTGATCAGTGTGAAGACAAAACCGAATTAAAAAGCATTCCACATCATCTAATAGGCTTTAATAAAATGCACCCTAAACTAAATATCTGGCTGATCTCGCTGCTTGGTGCCTGTTTTTTGGGACCGGTTTACGCTCAAAGGACGAAGCCGATAACCACGCCAGGCGTGACGGTACCATCAAGACCGGCGATTTCACCCATTCCTTCGGGACCAACAGCTTCCCCCGCGGCCTCGACCAACACGGTTATGTTTCGCGACTCGAAGCGCCTGGAATCGGCCCCCCAACCGCCTGCGACTTTAGAGCAGCTCAGTGTCCAATTGTCGGGGACGCTGTCAGGTCAGCCTCCGAACGTATCGATCGCGTTTGTTCTCCTTCTGGAAAACAATGGTCAACAGGAAGTCACGATTCTGGACCCACTGGAATTTTTGTCGCTGCAATTCACTACGATGGGAAGCAAGTTAATCGATGTCCCAAAGCGTATGTCCAAGTTCATGGTGAAACACGCCGGTCCCGGGACAAAACGCGACGCGCCCTATCCTGCCCCTGTCCAGTTTCGCCAGATCCTGCGCATTAATGGATTGAGCCCTCTAAAAGAGGAGACAATAACGATTCTTCCTGGCGCCAAGATACAGATCGCGTTTGAGAGTGAGCCAGTCGTGATGGAAAACGTCATCCAAGCGCTTCGAACTGAAAGCGGAGACGCGGCAAAATCGTTCAAAGCAAGGGCAATCGTATCCTTGGTTGCCGCTCCTGCTCAGCCCGGAGTGTCTGGGCGGTTGCTAGACGCGGACTGGATCACCTTTACAATCCCTTCCTTGGACTAGGCGCTTACGCTGCGTTCTGCGCGCGCTTCCGAGCCGTCGGATCGAGGATGCGTTTACGGAGGCGGAGCGACTTCGGCGTCGCTTCGACGAATTCATCGGCGCTGATGTATTCGATGGCGCGCTCGAGGGTCATCTTGAGAGGGGCCTCCAGCTGAATACCTTTGCCGTCACCCTGGCTGCGCATGTTGGTCAGATGTTTGGCCTTGCAGGGGTTGACTGGGAGATCTTCCGGACGCGCATTTTCGCCCACGATCATGCCGGAATAAATCTCCTCCTGCGGCCCTACGAAGAGTTTGCCACGGGCCTGGATATTATTGAGCGCGTAGGCCGTGCTAATGCCCGGTTCCATCGAAACCATCACCCCGCGAGTGCGGCCTTCGAGTTCCCCCTTGAACGGCGCGTACTCCCGAAACAAATGGCTCATCAAGCCTTCGCCGCGAGTCAGGTTCACCAGGTCGCTCTCGAAACCGATCAATCCCCGCGTGGGGATAATGGCCTCGACCGAAACCCGCGTCGGGTGGTGATCCATGCTCACCACTTCGCCCTTTCGCGCGGCCAGGGTTTGGAGGACGTCGCCGAGATTTTCGTTCGGCACTTCCACATATAAGATTTCGAGCGGCTCCAGCAACGCGCCATTTTCGTCGCGTTGAAAGATGACTTCCGGACGCGAGACCATGACTTCGTAGCCTTCGCGCCGCATTTGCTCGACCAGGATAGCGATCTGCATCTCGCCCCTGGCATTGATCTCAAAAGCCCCGGCGACTTCCGTATCTTTCATCTGCAGCGAAACATTGCCCCGCGTCTCGCGAACGAGGCGCTCCCGGACGTGACGTGCGGTCACGAACTTGCCTTCGCGGCCCGCGAAAGGCGAATCGTTGACCAGGATGCGCATCCGGATCGTCGGTGGATCGATATCCACGAACTGAAGAGGCGGATGCTCTTCGCGGTCGGTCAGCGTCTCGCCGATGTAAACCTCTTCGAAGCCGGTCAGTCCGATAATATCGCCGACGCTGGCGTGTTTCAGCTCCACCTGTCCCATTCCCGCAAAAGTGTAAAGCCCGGTGACTGCGGCGCGTTCGCGCCGGCCGTCCCGATGAATGCAAACAATCGAATCCCCCACACTCACCCGGCCGCTGACGATTCGGCCAAGGGCGATCCGCCCGAGGTAATCGCTATAATCCAGATTCGAAACGAGCATCTGAAAGAAAGGCTCGGGCGATATCTGGGGCGGCGGCACGTACTTCACGATGGCCTCGAATAACGGCGTCATGTCCTCGCTGTTCTCGTGCAGCTCACGCATGGCAAAGCCATTTTTCGCGCTCGCATAAATAATGGGAAAATCGAGCTGCTCATCGGTGGCTTTTAGTTCGACGAAGAGATCGAAAACGAGGTCTAGCACTTTGTGGGGCCGCGCGTTTTCGCGATCGATCTTGTTGATCACCACAATCGGCTTGGCGTGGTTTTCGAGCGCCTTGCGCAAAACGAATCGAGTTTGCGCCTGGGGACCGTCATGCGCGTCCACGACGAGAAGAACGCCATCCACCATCTTCATAATGCGTTCGACTTCGCCGCCGAAGTCGGCGTGGCCGGGAGTATCCACAATATTGATGCGGTAGCCGTTCCATTGGAAAGCAGCGTTCTTGGCCCGGATGGTAATTCCCTTCTCCCGTTCCAGATCCATCGAGTCCATCATCCGTTCTTCGACCTTCTGGTTCGAACGAAAGGTTCCGGATTGCCGCAGCAGTTGATCGACAAGAGTGGTCTTGCCGTGATCGACGTGCGCAATGATGGCGATGTTACGAATCTTATCCATGTGGCCGGTTTGTAGGGGAACCCGTTCGGTTCCCCGCGAAGGCAGGCGAAGCGCCCGCCCTCCAATTTCGGAGCACGGAATATGGTGGCGCCTCCGCCTGTCGTCAACCGCGCCCGTGAAGTTACATCGGGGCGCCTGACGAAGCCCTCCTCCAGTTTAAGCGCGTGGAGCTGTTACGGCCCCCGGTCGTAAACCTCGACGGTCCCCACGCCGATGGTGGCGTTGTGTCCCGCGAGGATCGCCGTGTAGAGCCCGGGCGGCAGGGTCACCGCCATCGCTGACTCTTTCGTATTCGAAGGCGCCAGCCCCGCAGCAGCAATTTCGGCCGCCTCGGGATCATCCCCCCAGTCATTGTTGGATCTGAGGAGCGTCCCATTCTGGTCGCGCAGCTCGAGGGTGGGATCCTGCAACGGGTTCGAGATACCGAACGAACCCAGGCTCGGACCAAGGCCGCGCACTATCAAACGATCGTCGCCACCGCCATTGCCCAGGATGAAGCCGGCAATGACTACGTTATTCCCGGTGCGAACAAAGGCCCTCGTGCTCAGGTTCGCCAGCTTCGACGCGGCCCCCGAGTCGAGATCATAGACTTCTACCAGCCCGACCCCCAACCCCGTGCCGTTGCCCCGCACGATCGCCGTGTACGCGCCCGGCGACAGAGTCGCGATGATCGCCGATTCCAGATCGCTGGTCGGCGCTAAGCCGGTGGCTTCGATCTCGGGTTGCTGGGTATCTTTCCAATTGTTGTTCGTGATGGTGGCGAATGAGCCCGGCCCATGCACTTCAAGGGTCGGATCGGCCAGCAGCTCAGAGGCGGGGAATCCAAACTGGGTCAACGATGGCCCGATTGCTCGGATGATCACCCGTTTGGGTACGCTCCCAGTAATGATCAGGCCGCCGATTCCGGCATTATCCCCGGTATCGACTCGTAGACGGGTGGACAAATTGAGGGCCTGCGCCGCCGGGGTGGCAGTTGCTGTTGGGGTTGGGGTTGCCGTCGCAGTAGCGGTTGCGCTCGGTGCAGCCGTGGCGGTCGCCGTCGGCGTGGGCGTGGGCGTGGGCGTTGCAGTTTGCCCCGTCCCGAAGATCACGATCCCGATGCCTTGCGCGTTGAATCCGAGGCTCCGTGCATCCGTGCTGTCGAAGTTGAAGTCTACTCGCCCGCTCACATTGCGGTAATAACCAAACTGCGGCGCGGTCCCGGTCGTGATCTGCCCGGTCGAATACTGCCCATTGGAGTGCGCCGTGATCAGCGAGGTCAGGTTGGTCGTGTCTCCCAGGCCCGCTCCCGTGTTCCCCTGAAAGTTCTGGGCAAAGCCCCATTGCGTTCCGGGTCCTCCTGGCAACACCACCGGGGTCGCCAACGTGACCGGGATCGCCGTGAAGCTGTTCGCCGTCAGGTTCTGCGGCCCCAAATCCACGGTAATGAGGGCTCCGGCGGCGTTCGTGAACACGGGCGTCGCGGCCTGATTGTAGTTGTTCCAGAACTGGATCCGCGCCACTACATCGGTGTAGGCCTGGGTCGTGGCCGAGACCATGTAGAGGGTCAAAGCCGTGATCTTCACCGTATTCGAGCCTGCGGGAATCGCGTTGTTGGTCCAGCCATCGCCCATGTAAGTCCGGGGTGGGCTCCCCGTGAAGGTGGTCGTGTCCGCCCCCGTTATCGTATCGAGCAACGTTCCCGGAATCGGCGTCGGTGTTGGCGTCGCTGTTGGTGTCGGCGGAGGAGGCGTTGGCGTCACCGTGGCTGTGACCGTTGGCGTGGCTGTCACCGTTGGCGTCGCTGTCGCCGTTGGCGTTGCTGTCGCTGTTGCGGTGACCGTAGCTGTTGCCGTCGGAGTTGCCGTAGTTGTTGCAGTTGCAGTTGGAGTCGCGGTGGCTGTGGCCGTGGCCGTAGCTGTTGCAGTTGGCGTAGCTGTGGCCGTGGCAGTTGGCGTAGGCGTGCCTCCCGTGCAGACGCCTGGGCCAGCGGTGTTATTGGTGAAGCCCGATACCGTGCCGCTGAAAACCGACGAGTTCGTCGCCCCCGTGACTGTATTAACGACGACCACGAAATTCGTCTGCGCCGGGACAGTGAACGAGTAGGAAGCCGTCCCCACGGTAGTCCCGAGGCCGGAAATGCCGCTGTCACCGAGATAGTTCAGGCACATGTTACCCGTGGGATCGCCCATCGCGACCGGCGGCGTATAAGCGGTCTGATAAGCCGCGCTTTGAATGTCACCGGCTCCACCGAGGGCAGCGTTGATCGTGACGGTAAAGCACCGTGGCGCGCCCGCGTTGTTGGTAAAGGTAAACGTCTTGAAATTGCGGGTCCCGGCAGTGTTGATCGCGGCCGGGCACGTCTTTCCAAAGCAGATGCTCGGGCGGCCATCCCGGCCCATCCGGTCCGGCTGCGACGAGTCACTCGTCGTTATCGAAGTAGGCAGGATTTGTTGATCTGGACCGCCGGCGCATGTCGGGATGGTGAAGGGAATCGACTTGCTTCCGCCCGCATAAGTCAGGTTAAGCGAAAGCGCGATGTCAGTGCCGCACCCGAATGTATCTGCCACCGAGATCTTGAACGGCGTCGAGTTCGTCCCGCCGGCGTCGATCACCATATTTGGATAGGTGGAGTTCCCGTTAACAACGGTGACGCCCGGAGTCGTGGTCGTGAGGGTGGCCGAGATGGCGGTTTCTGCTGCGCAGCCATTGTTTCTAACGCCGAGATTCAGGAGCACGCATTCGGCCCGGTTGACGATGCCGTTGTTGTTTCCGAGCGAATCGTTAATCGAGAAACCGTTCGCCTCGAGCTTCGACGTGCCAGTCATTTGGAAATTTTGAGTAACGGTGCCGCCACCCGTCGGCGCCACCGGCACCGAGCCAGGCGTCGATGAGGTGCAGTTGCGCTTCGGGTCTGCGGCTGTCGCAGTGTAACTGCCCGCCGGAACGAGGATGGTGTAGATGCCGCTTGCGTTGCTCGCGCCCGCGTAGCCATTGTTCAACGTCACTGTCACTCCCGCAATCGGAGCCCCTGTTTGCGCGGAAGTAATTGTTCCGGTGACTGTGCCCCACAAGCCCGCGGCCGAGACGCACGATGGAAACTTGAAGGCGGCGATCCGAGTCGACCAGTTGAAGGCTCCGTTCGTCTTTAAGTACTCGTTTGTATAATAGAAGGTGCATTGGTCGACCGGGTCCAGCGTCATGCCGCTGTAATCCCCCCAGCGATTTCCTCCACCTTGTTGCACGCCGAGCCCGGCCTGCATTTGCACCTCGGCGCCCATGGTGCCGGGTAGGTCCGCAGCGAGGCGGCCGGTGACCCAGATGCCGGGGATAACGGTCGTGCTCGATTTGCTGTAGCCCAGGGCGATGTTGCCGTCTTTGTCCATCGCGATCGACGGCAGCCAACGATAATTTGTGTCGGGATCGTAGATACCGGATTGGAAAAGGGTCGGTTGTGTCGTCGAGCTCCCCGCGTTCCGGAATTCGAACCATTCTACAGCTCCGTGGTTGGCGTCGCTGCTGTCGCTCGGACCACTAACGACGAGTCTTTCCAGCGGCAGGGCTTGCGTGCCCTGGTTCCGATACGCCAATCGATACATGTAGTGCCCGCCAATGTTGTCGAGATAGTCCAATCCGACCGCTGGAGGAGGCTCCGGCACGCAGTCGCGAGCCGGAGAGGCTTGCCCGTTGACGCACGGTGCGTTGCCGAGGCCGCCATCAATCGGAGCACCGGGAGTCACCACGAGCGTTGGAGTTGCGCCCCATGTTGTCGCCACTCGAAACGTGTCGGTTAACTCCGTGAGCGCAAAGCTAGGGCCAATGACAAACGCAGCCTCGCCCGCCGCCGGGGGCGTCAAGCTGTCGAGATCAGCGGGAAGAAATCCGAATTCTGCCCCCAGGTTCTGGCTCTGCATCCGGGCCGTTTGGCCTAGGATCATTTTATCCCGCTCAAAAACATAAATGCGGCCCGTAGTGAACGTCCCTCCGGGGTTGAACACGTGCGCGCTCATGTAATAACCGTCGGGCCAGACGCCGGTGTGCGGATAATCGACGAAGTTTACCGGATCGGTCGTAAAGTCGTAGAGGTAGTACTCTCCCGTCGCGTCCGAGGTGGCGGAGACAGCGAAGCACTGGTGGGAAAAGCTGGCGGTTCCGCCGTCGACAACGAACTGCGAGAGAATCCAGCGGCCGGCGAGAATGTCGTACGACACGACCGGGTCGCCGTCATTGTGCGCCGCGCAGGCGCCGCCCAGCGCCTGGAAAAGCGTATTCCCGGCGGCGGGACCGTACTGGAGGGCGCCAGTGGTTTTATCAAAGACCGCGAAACTGGTGTTGTTCCATTGCACGTATTGGGTCGAGCCCACCCGGCCGTTCACATCCGGTGGATTGCTGGCGGGGGAAAATCCCGCGAGACCCACCCCGACGCCTTCGAAGTTGAGGCCCGTCGGACTCGGCGCCGAGGCGAGCGCTCCCGCAACCGTCTGAATCGGACCTTTGGGCCCGCCGCTCTGGGTCGGAGGCTTGGGCCGGATCGGTTCCTGATGATAGATCTTCGGAACCGAGTCAGGATTGATCGGCGCTAAATCACGCAATGGCCCGCTCCGCACGGCCGTCACCCCGCGTAGATCATTCACCGGATCGGTAGAATAGGGACCGGCGGGCGGTGGCGTCGCTCCCGGTGGCCGTTCGGCCGGGTACTTGTCCACCTTGATCGCTCCACCTGGTTGTGATCGTGATTCTATTCCGACGCTCGATGCCAGTCGCGTCAACCAACGGGACATCGTAGTCGTCTGTCCCTTGCTGTCGTGCAGTTGCACGAGCGGTGTGAACGCGAACAGACTCACGATCACTGCCGTGAGGCACAGGAGAATCGCGACGAGGGCCCGGAAATGGGAGAGTGCGGCGCGAAGAATTTTTCTTGTTTTCATGGTTAGGAATCTCCTGCGGAACGAACCACAAGAGCGCTATGCGGGCTTGAAGGACGAACTGGGTTCGTTTTCGCGGAATCACCCGGACGGCATATTACAAAAATGTAATGTGCAAGTGAGCCGCTCAGCCTGCTTTTTACGCGACACGCGTTACTCGCCGGACGCCCGCTCGAATTCGATCGCCCGCCACGCTTCGCCGCGGCGTTTGTAGGTGATCTGGACGCGATACGCCTGCTCGCCCGATGGCGTCTGCCCGCTCAAATAGGCGTTTCGCTGCTCCGGCGAAATCCACGCCGTCAACCCACCGTCCATCCTTTTGCCCGCGCCCGGATTGAACGACACCCGGATCGTTACCAAAACGCTGCAGGTATCGCCCGAGCAAGAGATTCGGTCCGTCTTCATCTGCCGAAACGCAAGCACCTCCGCGCCTGCGGGAGGACATCCGGGACAGTCCGCCCTCGGTGTCTGCGCAGAAACAACTTTGGTCGAACGGACGAAATCCACGCAGTGTTCTTCGATCTCCTCCTGGCCGGGCTGAGATTCGTCCTCGTCTTTCGTCCCGGAGTCCGACTCGCGCTTTAGTTCCGAATGCTTTTCGCTCGCAGATTTCTCCGAGCAAGAGGCAGTGATGATGCCCGCGACCAGGATGAGGACGGCACGACAAATATCCATAGCTGCTGGTCTATTTTCGCATGCGAACGAAACAAGATCTGGCGCAGGCTATGGGCCGCGATCGTAAACTTCGACTGTCCCCACGCCTTGTCCCGAGTTCGTCCCAGCAAGGATCGCCGTGTAAAGACCCGGTTGCAGAGTCGCCGCTATGGCAGATTCCTTCGGATTCGTAGGCGCCAACCCAGCCGCGGTTATTTCCGCCGCCTGGGCGGAATCGTCCGCCCAGTCATTGTTTGACCGTAGGAGCGCCCCGTTTTGATCGCGGAGCTCGAGGGTCGGATCCTGCAACGGGTTCGAGATGCCGAATTGGCTTAGGCTCGGCCCAAGGCCACGCACGACGACGCGGTCGTCACCGGCACCGTTCCCAAGAATGAAACCGGCAATGACCACATTGCTGCCAGTGCGAACAAAGGCGCGGGTGCTGAGGTTGCCGAGCTTCGAAACTGCCGCCGAGTCGAGGTCATAGACTTCAACCAGGCTGATGCCTACCCCGGTGCCGTTGCCGCGGACGATCGCTGTGTAAGCGCCCGGAGGCAGAGTCACAATCAGAGCTGATTCCAGATCGTTCGACGGCGCAAGGCCGGTGGCTTGGATCTCAGTCTCCTGCGAGTCTCTCCAGTTATTGTTCGTGAGAGTCACGAACGTGCCGGGACCATGCAATTCGATGGTCGGATCAGCCAGCAGTTCAGACGCCGGGAATCCGAACGTCGTCAACGAGGGACCGATGCCTCGGATGATTACTTTCTTGGAAACGCTTCCGGTAATGATGAAGCCGCCGATTCCGGCATTATCGCCGATATCCACTCGCATCCGGGTAGACAGATTGAGAGCCTGCGCCGCCGGGGTTGCTGTGGCAGTGGCTGTCGCTGTTGGTGTGGCTGTCGCTGAGGGCGTAGCGGTTGCGCTCACAGTCGCTGTCCCGGTGGCGGTGGCACTCGCTGTGGCGGTGGCCGTAGCCGTTGGTGTCGGCGTTGGGGTTGCTCCTCCTTGCGCTACGCCGAAGACCACTATCCCGATGCCTTGCGCGTTCAATCCTGCCAGCGTCCGCGCATCGGTCGAATCGAAGTTGAAGTCCACTCGCGCGCTCGCGTTCCGGTAAT
>JBAPMH010000178.1:0-2971 GCA_049278515.1 Chthoniobacterales bacterium | reverse complement strand
GGTCACCCGGAATGGCGATTGGCCCTTCCCAACGGAGGAAACCGGCCGGAGGCGGATTGGCCAGCCAGATTTTCGTGTCGGGCACTTGAATGAATAACCTGGCAAGGAAGGGAATCTCGGGATGGATCACAAATTGGTCGCCCTTCAAAGTTCGCCCGGCCATCCTGATTTCATTCAGCCCGCCATGGGAAATCGCAACGGTGACGATCTGCGGTTTCGGCGCAAACCCCACCGCCTTGAGTTCGATCTTCTCGCCGCCGACAAGCCGTTTGCGCAGATTCGCGAGCGCCAGACTGAATCCAAAGCCGGCGAACGTCCGTCCGGGTTCGACTTCTATTTTTTCCGACCAATGTTTGGCCTCGCCGTTCTCACGCAATTGCGCAGTTGCCGTCTTCGTGAGGAAGTTTGCGGTAAACTCGCGCGAGACCTGGTCCTGGTTGAGCTCTTTCCACGACCATTGTTCCTGGATGAGCTCCGGCTCCTGGCGCAGAAGTGATTTTTCCTCGAAACGCCGGCCATCCCTGAATTCGTAGGTAATGACAATGTGAAGCCGCTTATCCTCGATCCATTGCCGAAACTCCCCGTCCGCGAGCTTCTTGCCGTTGATATCCAACCAGGCCGGATATCCATGCGCGGCTCCTTCCGGCTCTGTTAGCTCGACAGCGAACATCGAGAGGGCAAACAGCAACGTCGCAAAAAACGCGACCAGCCCGATTTTGGCTGCCGAATGCCGCCGCCGTTGCGACAGGTTTTCCGCTGCTTGGTTGCCAATCACAGTCACGAGATTTCCCCCACGCGGTCAGACGACCGCCTGCCATTTAGACAGTCTCGTGCGAAGGGCCATTCAAAGCTCGGGCGGAGAACGACCCGCTGAAAAGTAACGCGGTTGTTACCTTCGACGTCACGACGACAGGCGATGCCGGAACCGCCGATCTCAAGACGAGCGAAGTATGATACGAGAAGCGGGACGGATCAGGTGATCCGGGCGAGTAACAGTTCCTTCAGCTCGCTGATCTTTATCCGGTCCTGTTTCATCGAATCGCGCTCCCGCAACGTGACGGTATCGCGCAGGGCCGCATCCTTCTCCCCGAGCGTCTCGAAATCCACCGTAACGCCAAAGGGCGTTCCCGCTTCATCCTGCCGCCGATACCGCCGCCCGATTGCACCCGTCTCGTCGTAGAACACATTCATGAACGGGCGGAGCGACGCCACGATCTCGCGCGCTTTGCTCACGAGTTGCTCGTTGTTCTTCAGGAGCGGGAACACTCCCACTTTCACCGGCGCGATCCGCGGATGGAAACGCATCACAATCCGCGTCTCGCTCTTCCCTTTTTCATCCGTGACGGTCTCCTCGTCATAGGCGCTGCACAGAAGCGCGAGGACCGTCCGGTCGACTCCGGCGCTGGGCTCGACGACGTGCGGAATAAAACGTTGTTTCGTTTCCTCATCGAAATAATCGAGCGGCTTCCCGCTCGCTTGCTGGTGCTGCTTCAAATCGTAATCCGTCCGATAGGCCACACCTTCGAGCTCCTGGCGCCCGAAGGGAAAATCGTATTCGATGTCGTAGGTGCCCTTCGAATAAAAAGCGCGGTCGGCATCCGGGACCGTCAGGACGTGGAGTTTCTCGCGCGCCAATCCGATGTTCTCGTAAAACTTCAGGCGCTCTTCTTTCCAGTATTCGAGCAGCTCCATCCCCTGCTCCGGCCGGCAAAAATATTCGAGCTCCATTTGCTCGAATTCGCGCGACCGAAAGATGTAATTGCGCGGATTGATTTCGTTCCGGAACGCCTTCCCGATCTGCGCGATCCCGAACGGCAATTTCTTCCTCGCCGTATCGAGCACGTTCTTGAATTGGACAAAAATCGACTGGGCCGTTTCGGGACGGAGATATGTTACCGCGTCTTCATCTTCCGTCGCGCCGACAAACGTCTTGAACATCAGATTAAACGCGCGCGGTTCGGTGAGGTCCTTTCCGCCGCAACTGGGGCATTGTTTGACTCCGTTTTTCTCGGGAATCTGGTCCGCCCGCAGACGCGCTTTGCAGGTCCGGCAATCGACCATCGGATCGGTGAATGTTTGCTCGTGACCGCTCGCCTTCCAGACCGCGCGGCTCATCAAGATCGCGCCGTCCATTCCCACGACGTCGTCTCGCTCGCGGACCATCACGCGCCACCAATAATCCTTCACGTTCCGCTTCAGCTCCACGCCGAGCGGGCCGTAATCCCAGCAACCATTCAGGCCGCCATAGATTTCGCTCGATTGGAAAATGAATCCCCGTCGCTTGCACAAGCTGACGATCTTCTCCATCCTCGCCGCGCCGGAGACTGGTGGAGGCGGGCTCTGTGAATCGGCTTTCTCGCTCATGAAGATGGGGATGCGCAACCGCGGATTACGCGGATAGCGCGGATGAAGAAGGGCGAATGGTCAGAAAATACAATTGGGAAAACACGCGACTCTTCATCACCGGGTTTTTGATTCGAATCCGTGTTATCCGCGTAATCCGCGGTTCAATTTCCTTTTACGACGGTGACCTTCGTCTTCACCGAATTCGCGATGAAACAATTCTCGTGCGCGAAGTGATGCATCTCGTCGAGCTCCTGTTCGGTCGGTTGTTTCTCGCCCGAAAACTTGAGCTTCGGATGCAACTCGACCCGCGTCACCGCTAGTTTGCCCTCCTCGTTTTTCTCCATGTGGCCGACGGCATCGTCCGTGTATTCATCAAGCATGAACTTCTTTTTGCAGGCCACGGCGAGAAAAGTCAGCATGTGGCAACTGGAGAGGGCAGCGACGAAGGCTTCTTCGGGGTCGGTGTTTTTCGGGTTGCCGAGATAAGCCGGCGCGGCTGTCGCCTCCATTTCGTGACCGCCGTCGAATTTCCAGGTGTGATCGCGATTGTAAGTTTGGTATTGGAAGTCGGACGTGGCGCGCTTCCAGACGAGCGTCATTTTATGTTCGGACATGTCCCTTAGAT
>JBAPMH010000177.1:0-6099 GCA_049278515.1 Chthoniobacterales bacterium | reverse complement strand
CAGCAATACGGGATGGACATCACCTACGGCACGAACAGTGAGTTCGGCTTCGATTATTTGCGGGACAACGGAATGGCCACGACGCGCGAGCAGCAGGTCCAGCGCGGCTACAATTATGCGATTGTCGATGAAGTCGATTCCATCCTGATCGACGAAGCGAGGACCCCGCTCATCATCAGCGGCCCGTCCACCGTTTCGACCCATCAATACGACAAGTGGAAGCCGCTCGTGGACCAGCTCGTCCGCAAGCAAAACATGCTCTGCAACCGGCTGGCCAGCGAAGCGAAGGAGCTTTTCGAGCAGGGTAAAACCGACGAAGCCGGGCTGGCCCTGTTCAAAGTGAAATTAGGGCAGCCCCGGAATAAACCGCTCTTGCGGATGATGGAAGACCCGGAGAAACGCCGGTCGATTGAGAAAGCCGAGCTCTCCTTTTACCAGGACACGCGCAAGGAGGAGTTGTTCGCGCTCAAGGAGGAGCTCTTCTACACGATCGATGAAAAATCGAACGAGTCCGACCTTTCAGAACAGGGCCGCTCCTTCCTCAATCCCGACGAGCCCGATTCGTTCGTTCTGCCGGATTTGATCAGCGAATTTACGGAAATCGATCTCGATCCGTCGCTCTCCGACGAGGAGAAGGAGAAGGCAAAAGTCGAGCGCCAGCAGCATTGCGACGCCCAGGCCGAGCGGATTCACAACATCTCGCAGTTGTTGCGGGCCTATTGCCTCTTCGAAAAGGATGTCGCTTACGTCATCGAGGAAAACAAGGTTGTCATCGTCGACGAATACACCGGGCGGAAGATGCCGGGCCGGCGTTGGAGCGACGGGTTGCACCAGGCGGTCGAAGCCAAGGAAGGCGTCCAGATCGATCGGGAGACGCAGACCCTCGCCACCATCACCATCCAGAATTATTTCCGGCTCTATCAAAAGCTGGCGGGTATGACGGGCACCGCGGACACCGAAGCCGCTGAGTTCCACGATATTTACAAACTCGACGTCAACGTCATTCCGACGAACCGGCCGGTCGCGCGGAAGGATGCAAACGACCGTATCTACAAGACCCGCCGGGAAAAATACAACGCCGTCATCAACGAAATCAAAGAGCGGCATGCGAAATCGCAGCCGGTGCTGGTCGGCACGGTGAGCGTGGAAGCGTCGGAACTCCTGAGCCGGATGTTGAAGCGAGAAAAAGTCCCGCACAACGTTCTCAACGCGAAATTTCATATGCAGGAAGCCGAGATCGTCCAGCGCGCCGGGCAGGCCGGGACGGTAACGATCTCGACGAACATGGCCGGCCGCGGCACCGATATTAAGCTCGGCGAGGGCGTGGCCAACGCGGGCGGACTTTTCGTGATCGGGACCGAGCGTCACGAATCGCGCCGCATCGACCGGCAGTTGCGTGGACGTTGCGCGCGGCAGGGCGATCCGGGCGGGTCGCGCTTTTATGTCAGCTTCGAAGACGATCTCATGCGCAATTTCGGAGCAGCCGATCGCATGACGAAAATCATGGAACGTTTCGGACTCGAAGAAGGCCAGGAGCTCGAGCATCCATGGCTGAACAAGTCCGTCGAAACCGCGCAAAAACGCGTGGAGCAGCGCAATTATCTGGCCCGGAAACGGACGCTCGATTTTGACGACGTGATGAACAATCAGCGCGAGGTTGTTTACACCTATCGCAACGACACGATCGACTCCGAAGAACCGCGCAAGCTGGTTTACGAAGTCATCGAGGAAGCTGTCCCCTGGAAGGTAAAGGAGTTTCTGGGGACCGGGGCGGCGGGCGAGGAGGCGAATTACAGCGCGCTCATGAACTGGGTGAACGTGACATTCCCGCTCGGCCTTTCGAAGGAAAAGGCCCAGTTCGAAACCCGGACTCCGGACGAGAATGCGCAATTCCTGATCGAGAAAATCAAGGACACCTACGAGCGCAAGTCGAGTCACGAAGAACCGACCGCCGTAAAGAGCCTGGAGCGCTATATCATTCTGAACGCGATCGATCGGCTCTGGCAGGAGCATCTTTACGCGATGGATTCGCTGCGCGAAGGCGTTTATCTCCGCAGCTATGCCCAAAAAGATCCTCTGATCGAATACAAGACGGAGGCTTACGAAATGTTTGTCGAGCTGATGGCAAACATTAAGAACGAAGTTCTGCACAACCTGTTTCGGAGCACTTCGAATTTGCAGGCCTTCGAGAATTTCCTTTCGACTCTTCCGCAATTTCTTCTCCGCGAACATGGACCTTCGTCGCCCACCGCCACAGGGCCGGTCCCCGGTCGTCATGGCGATCGCCTGGCCGGCGGCGACAGCGTTTCGGGCAACGGCGACGGTTCCGAATTGAAGCTCGATCTGGCGCCCGTCCGGCGCGACGTCCCGAAGGTCGGACGGAACGAACCGTGCCCCTGCGGCAGCGGGAAAAAATTCAAGAATTGCTGCGGGCGGGTGGCGTAAGTTCGAATGACGAAGCCCGAATGACGAATGACGAAGGAATGACGAAGCGCGAAATGCCAAAGGAAACGCAGCTCGACGCCTCCTTCGTCATTCGTCATTCGTTCATTCGTCATTTGCGGGATTGATCGCACCAAAATCGGCGCAGTCTTGTCTTCGTGGCGTCGATCGTCCAAAATCCCCAATCCCGCATGTCCCCTCATGACGTTCTCGAAAAATATTTCGGCTTCCGCGAATTCCTCGATGCGCAAGAGGAGGTAATCACCGCCATCGCCGGCGGCGCGGACGCGCTTGTTGTCATGCCAACAGGCGGCGGCAAGTCGCTCTGTTATCAGTTGCCGGCCCTTCTGCTGGAAGGAACCACGGTCGTGGTCTCGCCGTTGATTGCGCTGATGAAGGACCAGGTGGACGCGCTCGAGCGCCGGGGAATCTCGGCGACATTGATCAACAGCACGCTGACGCCGGGCGAACAACAGGAACGGATTCGGGCCCTGGCCCGAGGTGAATTCAAGCTGGTCTATATCGCGCCGGAACGTTTCCGGAGCCGGTCGTTCCTGGAGGCGCTCGGGCAGAGCACGATCGCGCTCTTCGCGGTGGACGAAGCCCATTGCCTCTCCATGTGGGGCCACGATTTTCGGCCTGATTACTTTCGGCTCGGTCAGGTGCTCGAAACGCTGGGCCGCCCGCAGGTAGCGGCGTTTACGGCGACCGCGACGCCCGAAGTGCGGCGCGACATTCTCACCCATCTGGCCCTGCGCGAGCCGCGCGAGTTTGTCGCCGGGTTCGCGCGCCCCAACCTGAAACTGCTCATTACCCGCGTCGCGAATGAAGCGGAAAAATACGGACGACTGAACACGCTGATCCGCGAGAACAAGACCGGCATTGTTTATTGCTCGACGCGGAAACGAGTGGAGGCGGTCGCCGCCACCCTCAAGCTCGCGAACATCTCGAGCATTCTCTACCACGGCGGGATGAACGATGATGAGCGCGAGAAGGCGCAAAACGAGTTCATGCAAGGCCGGCGCGACATCGTGGTGGCGACGAACGCGTTCGGGATGGGGATCGATCGGTCGGACATCCGATTTGTGGTCCATTTCGACGTCCCGGGAAGCGTTGAGGCCTACTATCAGGAGGCGGGTCGCGCGGGCCGCGATGGCGAGGCGGCGACTTGCGAGCTGCTTTTCAATCACGCCGATACCCGGGTGCAGGAGTTTTTCATCGAAGGGAGCAATCCGCCGCTCGAATTCATTGCCCAGACTTACGAGATGCTCCGGCGCGAAGCCGACTCGAAGAATGAGCTTCAGATCTCGATCAAGGAAATGGCGGCGCGGCTGGGCGACGAGCGAAGCGACATGATGGTCAGTTCATCGTTGCATGTCCTCGACCGCGAAGGTTACATCGACCGGTTCGATATTCCGGGGAAGCGGGTCCGCGGAACCCGAGTGCTCCAGCCGGACGTGCGCGGCCATCAGTTGAAGCTGGACGCAGCGAAGCTTCGGGAAAAGGAGCGCCGCGACCGGGCGAAGTTGAAAATGATGATCGACTTCGCCTAC
Source organism: Chthoniobacterales bacterium (assembly GCA_049278515.1). Taxonomy (GTDB): domain Bacteria; phylum Verrucomicrobiota; class Verrucomicrobiia; order Chthoniobacterales; family UBA10450; genus AV80. The sequence continues at coordinate 2,104 of JBAPMH010000177.1, read as the reverse complement.
GCGCACGAATGCCGGCAACAGGCGATCCTGCGTTACTTCGGCGAATCCGATCCGCCGCGTTGTGGGAACTGCGACATTTGCCTCGAGACGGCGGGCCCGGCGCGGTCGCCGACCGAGGAGGAAGCGCTCATTGTTCGGAAGGCGTTAAGCGGAGTGGCCAGGATGTCGACGAAGCTCGGCGGGGAATGGCAGCCGCGCTTTGGCCGGGGGCGGATTGTGCAGACGCTGGTTGGAAGCCGTTCTCAGGAAATACTCAATGCGCAGCTCGATCGCCTTTCCACCCACGGATTGTTAAAAAGCGAAGGCGTCGCCTATCTGAATCAACTCCTGCGTGAATTGCAGGACGCTGGGATGCTCGTGTCCAGTGGTGGGGAATATCCGATGGTGACTCTGACCCCTCGTGGCGATGAGGTGATGAAGGGCAGCGCAGATTATCAGCTCCGCTGGCCGCAGCGGAGCTCATCAGTCCGATCACCTGTTCGAAAAGCCAGGACCAAAACGGCGTCATTGGAGGAAGCGATCCCGGTCGACACGGAGATTCTGGAGCGGCTCAGGAAGCTGCGGCTCGATCTCGCACGCGAACACGGGAACGTGCCGGCCTACATTATTTTTCCAGATGAAACTCTGCGGGCATTCGCGCGGCTGAAGCCGGCCTCGGTCGAGGCCGGGCGGCAGATTCGCGGGGTCGGGGAGGTGAAGGCGAAGAAATATTTGCCAGCGTTCATTGAAGCGATCAATCCGTCATCCCGAGCGTAGTCGAGGGACCCCGTTTATTTCAGATCGACATCGCTCCAGAGCAAAACGACGCCTGGCCGCTCGCTGCAGATGAGCGTCGCTCGCAGCACGACGGGGTCCTTCGACTCCGGTCGCCGTTGGCGACCTCCGCTCAGGATGACGGCGTGATCACGGCTGCGGCACCTCAGGATGCTCCGTCAGATGGACATCGTAATCTTTCGCCTGCTCGAGAGCTTCGGTCGCTTCCCGGCTGGAGCCCATTTTCGCGAAGAGCCGGCTGAGCAATTGCCAGGATTCGGCCCGATACCATTGGGTTTGCAGGCAGGCCTGCAATTCCCGGATGGCGGTTGGCGTGCCGGCGGCCTGATCCAGGACTTCGATGTAGCGCTTCTCGATTCTCCAATTCGGCGGGCCCGTCCGGGCCGCCAGCCGGAAACGGAGCGGGTCAGCCTTCTGGTGCTCCTTGAATTCGAGAACCGCCAGCAACTCGTAAGCTTGGGCGTCGACGAGCGGAAGATCTTTGGCGCGACCGAGCAGCTCGCGCGCAGTGGCAAAATCATCTTTGCGGATCGCGACGACTGCCATGTTGATGACCGCGAGCGGCTGGTTCGGTTCCTTTTTGAGCGCCACCTCCAGATGCGCTTTCGCGTCGTCAAGTTTCCCCTCGTGTAGTTCGAGGCTGGCGAGGTTGATCAGCATTCGAGCGGAATCACCACCCGCCGCGATCGTGCGTTCGAGAAATGTCCGTTGATCTTTCCAATCGAAAGTTCGCAGACAGGTTCTGACTCCCAGGAAGACCAGCCACAGCGCCAGGACCGGAATGAGGACGGCGGGGTAAATTCGCAGGCGCGAGAGGGCCAGGGCCGCAGCCAGCAAAAGAAACGCACTGGGAAGATAGAGCCAGTGTTCGGCGATCGTGGCGTTCAGAGGAAAAACACCGCTTACCGGAAGATAAGTAATGAGCGCGAGAACCAGACAGGCAAAGACGGCGGAATCCCGCCGCCGGCTTCGGATCAGCCAATAAATCGCGGCGGCGATCAAGATTACTCCAAGAAGAGTTTGAAGCTCGCGCCAGGCGGCGCCGGTGAGACTCGCTTCATTCGGGCCGTTGGGATGCGATTCCACGTCGCGATCCATGTGAAGCCGGGTTGGAAGCAAGATCAGGCCGGTGTATTCCGCGAAGGCCCGGGCCACGATGATCGGCCTAACGAGCAATGGTGCCGGCGGGCGGAGCCGCGGCGGCGGTATGTGCTCGGCCGGTAGGCGCAGGCTTAGATAAATCACGCCGACGAAAAGGAGGATAACGGTGGCGGGCAGGATCTGTCTCCAGCTCTTTCTCAGGACGAGAAGCGCACCCCAGAGGAGCGGG
>JBAPMH010000176.1:0-3511 GCA_049278515.1 Chthoniobacterales bacterium | reverse complement strand
TTCTCAGGTGCGACGGGAAATACGCGAACCGACCATGTGCCGGCTCGCCGAATGGGCGGAACAGTTCAGACACGAACGATTGGAACTGTTGGATGCTCCAATCGAAATCAAGCACGCTCTGCACAGGCACAATGATGTAACGCTCCCAAGCCGTGCGTAACAGAGTCAGGGGCAGGTCGAGCAGCAACTGTCGCGCAACCGCGGGACTCGGCTGAAGGATCGTTTTGCGCAGAAATGTCGATGCAACTTCTGATCGGATTACGTCGAGGTCACGGTTAATGAAAATTGAGTATACCAAGTCGTACAAGTCTGAGACTTCCCTTCGTTGAAGAAGACATTTCAGTTTCGCCGCGAGCATCTCCTCCAATTTCAAGCAGCGCATTTCTACCCGACACGAGCCCGCATCGGAGTATGGATGGATTAACAAGCGCTTTTGGGGAGGCAGATAGATGCGGTCGAACTCCGTCACGTCGACGGAGACGCTGATCGTGAACTTCTCCGGATTCCCGTAGAAATCTTTGAAGTAGATTCGCACCTCAAATTGGCGACGGGTCGCGTCGATTTCCTGCTGAAGGCGTACGTTGTTTCGTTCGAGATCGAATGTCACTCCGGAAGCAGCCTGCGCGATCGCGCAGACTTGGTTGAACTGCTCCTGTAGGAGCCGTTCGTCGACATGCCGCTCGGTGGCAAAATCAAGGTCGCGTGAGAACCGCGTATTAGGAAAGTAGGCCTTACGAAAGCCGTTCCCGCCTTTTAGAACGAGTGCTTCTGCTAACGGACTACCCGAATAGAGGCCGTAAAGCAGCCATCCGAAGACGTAGTCACGTTGAACGTTCGAAGGATGAATCCCAAACTCGGCCGCCTTCGCTTCGATTTCGCCACGATCGATCACCAACTCGGTTATACACCGTTAGTCTTGGTGTTACCAGCAGCGTATAGCGGGGATGATCAGCTGTTCGATGTCTTGGCCGAAAAAAAGATCCCACGTCCAATCCAACATAATAGGGAGCTTTTCGCCAGGTCGCCCAAGAACTACTAGAATTCGGTGGGCAGCGATCTGACTTCGGCGCGGCACGCTTCGGCGAAAGAGCGAAGCGGGTCGGATCGGGCCCCATCTCGCACCAGGGCATGCAATTGTTCGAGCGAGAGATTGGGCGAGAAATACTGTTCGGTGATCGAGGCCAGGGCGCGTTCGGCTTCGGAAAGAACCCGGTCGGACGCGCAAATGCGGATGCGGTTCAGCAAGGCGTAGATCGATAGTAGCCTTTCCGATTTGTCGAGGGTGTTCTCGAACGAATCGAGCGCGCGGGCTGAGCATTCGTTGATGAATTCGCCGTAGAGATTTTGGCGGTTTCTGATTTCGGCGGCAAACAAGCGACGCCGGTTGAGGGTTCGCTGAGTGATCCAGGCAGTGGCCACTGTGGCAGAACCGCCAACGAGCGATCCGAACACGCCGGCCACCCCGCTGAGAATCGTCGTGTCCATGGCTAGGCGGCGTTGAGTTGTTTTCGTTCGGCACGAATCCTGGCCCAACGTTCTGTCAGCTCTTCGACGTCGCGCAAGGTGATCATCTGTTCGATGTCGCGACCAAAGGGGATATCCAGGGTCCACGCGATCATGACGCGCAGTTTCTTTACCAGGCGAGGCAGCTTGGCGAGATAAACGCTCCGCCACATCCACCAGGCGATGAAACCGGAGAACTTGAATCCGAAGAAACTCGCGACGCCGGTGTGATGGCCGATGCTCGCCAGCATGCCCATGGTTCGATATCGAAACGGCTGGAGCGGTTGCCCCAGAATAGTGCGCTCGATGTTTTTCGCGGCCATCACCGCCTCGCGCATTCCATGCTGCGCGGTCGGGGGAAAGAATTTTCCCGTTTCGTATCCATCCGGAACCGCCGCACAATCGCCCGCCGTCCACAGTCCCCTGAAGCCAGGGACCTGGAGATATTGATCCGCAACAATCCGGCCTTTCTCTTTCGGGCAGGGCAAGGCCGCGACTACTGGGCTTGGTTTCACGCCTGCGGTCCAAACGAGCGTGGCCGCGGGAATCGAAAGGCCATTGCTCAGGGTAACGACCCATCCATCGTAGCTGGCAACGCGGGCGCCTTTGATCACTTCTACTTTGCGCTCCCGCATTTTCCGCTCGGCATAACGCCCAAGCTCTTCGCCTAGTTCCGGCAGCAAATAATCGCCCGGATGAATTACCACGACACGAATCTCCTCGTCGGCGAGGCCGGGATAGAACTTCGCTGTCTCCCGAACGAAATCGTTCACCGCGCCGGCAGTTTCCGCGCCGGCAAATCCGCCCCCTGCGATGACGAACGTGAGCCATTGGCGCCGTGCCGCCGCGTCTTTCTCGAGGTTCGCTTCTTCCAGGAACGCGACGACGCGATTTCGCAGCAGAGCGGCGTCACTGAGATTCTTCATCGTCACCGCCCAATCGCGGATCCCGGCGTTGTCGAAGAAGTTTGTCTCCGAACCGAGCGCGAGGAGCAAATGATCGAAATCGAGTTCGAGCTCAGTGCGGTCGAGACCATGCGCGCACCGAAGTTTTCTCGCGTTTAGATCGACATCGTGCACATCGGCTTCGACCACGTTGACATGGTGGAGAATGCGCCGCAGCGGATTCACGATATCTCCGGGCGCGAGATCGCCCGCCGCGACTTCGTGCAGCATCGGCGTAAACAGGATGAAATTCTCCCGCGCGATCAGGGTTACTTCGATGTCCGGCTGCCGGGCCAAATGTTTGTCCAGATATTTGGCCGCGTAGAGCCCGCCGAAACCGCCGCCTGCAATCACGATCTTTGTCTTTTTCATGCTCAAGTATTCGGGCGCGGACGCACTGTTGTGAAAGACTCTCTTTCGTTTCTCAGCATAGGTGACAGGCATGGTGAGTGGCGTAGTTGTAGGGGCGCTTCTGTGAAGCGCCTTCGATGGTCGTCGCGCTAATCCAGGCGCTTCACAGAAGCGCCACTACATCGAATCGCCCGGCTTTCTCTTCGGAGGTCTGGAGGCCGCCGCTCCCTGGCACCCGGCGTGACAGCGGACGCTCCAACGCCGACACTCGGAGTCACCGTTGCGCGAGGGACGGCGCCGCGTTCGTGCGCTTCTCACGAGTCAGCTCCAGGCGAAGAATGCGGATAATCTCGCGTTGGGCATCGGGTTTTTCGCAGACGCTGTGTCCACTGGGAACGACGGTTTCTGAACTCGCGCCGTCGAGATGTGAGCTCGCATACGGCACGACGCCGTCGCTGCTCGTCTCAATTGCGCCCGCATGAGTTTGCCCGATGATGCTGTGGTACGGCACCTCGATGGGAAGATCGACAAGGGCATGCAACGCCGGGTCGCGCGGCGAAAGCGTGTGGACGGAAGAGAAATTCATCTCGCGATCGAAGACCTTTGCGTCCGGAGTGACCGCATCCTGATTCGCCGACAGAACGCCGACGAGGTCCGTCTGCAAATTTGTCGGTAGATGAATAAGCGACGCCGCGATGTGACCGATCCAACTC
>JBAPMH010000175.1:0-3008 GCA_049278515.1 Chthoniobacterales bacterium | reverse complement strand
GCTCGATCCACCTAGGTCATTGAAACCAGCACGACGCCCATGCTGATCAGGACCGAGCCGATCATGAGCGGCAACGTCAATTTTTCCCGCAGCGTGATACCAGCGGTGCAGGTGATAATGATGACGCCCAGTCCCTGGAACGGGTAAATGAAACTCAGGTCGTAGCGCTGGAGCAATCCGAGGTTGAGAAAAAACTGCGTCGTCATCAAAGCGATGCCGATGGCGAACGGGATGAGGCAGGCGCGCGCCCGAAAACCGGCTTCGGTGTGGGACGACGCCATCGCGTGCTTCAGAAAAACTTGGCCGGCAGTGTGCGCCACCAGTGCGACCAGGACAATGATCAGGGCGGTAGCTGTCACAGTTCTTCCTCGATCTTGGCAATCGGTTTTGCGACTACGGCCAGGCCCAGCGATACGAACGCGATTCCGATCCAGCGCAGCGTGATGATGTTTTCTCCGAGAATTAGCCAGCTCCCGAGCGGGACCAGGACATGGACCGCCTGAGAAATGGGAAACGCGATCGAAAGCGGAAGATAGCGCAGGACATAGAGCCAGGTGACGAGGCTGATGATTACAAACACGATCGCGATCCAGACGTAGATCGACCCCAGACCCGAAAGACCGGTCCAGGCCCAGCTCGAAGCCGGGTTGGCGGTCTCAGCAGCGCCGCGTTTTAGCAGCAGCTCGTAAGTCGCCACGCAGGTGACGCTGATCAAGAGATACAGCCAGGGGTTACGGAGGCCAGTCGGTTTATCTTGAGTTGCCATGAAGTTCGTGGGCATTCGGGAAACGCCGCAAGACCGGATCGTGCCGGGTCGGCTCGAGCAGCTTCAAAAAGGGCCGGAAGATTTTGTTCAACACGGGATTGGTGTGCCGGACGTAGAGGTCCAGCGGATAGAGAGTGCACCCAAGGTGGAGTTTCGGCTGATAGTTTAACGGGCTGCTGCGGTAACGTTTGAGCCCCTCGGCGAGCGACCACTTCAGGATGTCGCGCAGGGTGTGAAAGTAAAGATGGAGGTCGAGCGCCACGCGGTAATCCAGGCCGAGGTAATCGTCGTAGATCGTGCCCTCATGCACGAGCGCGACGCTGAACGCAATCGCCTTTCCGTTTTGTCGCCAGATAAAAAAACGGACGCGATCCGGCATCCGGCGCCCGAGTTCGGAGAGATATTCCTTCGTCAGGCGCTCGAACTTCATCGGCGACCGTTCGTGGACCTGGAGATAGAACGGATAAACTTCGTCGACGAAAGGGGTGAGGTCCGTGACCACTTCCACCTCGATCGGATCGGCCTCGGCGATTTTGCGGAATTTTCGCCGGAGATCTTTCCGGGTCGAAGCGCCGAGGGTGGTGACGTAATGATCGAAATCACGATAGTCGAGCGTCAGCTCCGTCATCGGCATACTCGGGACGCGGGTGAAGTCGGTCGCCGCGAGGTCAGCTAATTTATCGCGGTAGATCGCCGGAAAGTCCTTGAAGACGATGAGCGACGCTTTCGACTGGCGCGCGAAAACAGGGAGAACTTCCTGGAGCGCGCGAGCGACCCACGTCTCGTCACCCGCCGCGCCGGCGGAGAGGTGTCCTTCGCCCGCCGCGTTTCCGACCATAAGCAGGCGCATCGTGAGGAAGCGCGGAAAGCGCCGCCGGATCTTTTCGACGGCAGCACGAAGCGCGGGGATCCCTTCCACAAGATTTTGCTGCAGGAAGAAGACTGGCTGAACGCCGTGGACTTCGCCGGCCGAATCCTCGAGCAAGAGATAATGATGCTCGAAGTTCGAACCGAGCGTGTCGGCCACGATTTCGTAGAAGCGGTGATCCTTGGATTTACCGGCCAAGGCGCGCGTCCAGGCCTCGTAGTTGTCGAGGTCTTCCCGCGCCAGGATGCGGGCGACGCCCTGGCTAAAAGGAATGGTCTGCGGAGCGGTCATGATCCAGAACCAAGGTGAGGCGGCCTTTGGGCGGCGCTCAGTCGGGGCGCAAAGGCCCCTCCCACGTTACAGATGGCGGCGCGCTCACAAAGTCTGCTTCGCGTTTTCGGCCGGCATGACTCCGCTTCGGATGTGCAGGTCGCGTTGCGGAAAGGGAATTTCGATCCCGGCTTCGCGCAGCTTTTCTTCAATGGCGAAATTCAGATCGCTTTTGAAACGACTGGGCCGGTGGCTCATTTCGCTGCTCCAGACTACCAGTTCGAAGTCGATCGAGCTTTCCCCGAACTGCTTCAGGAAGACACTCGGCGCGGGATTTGTCAGGACATGAGAGTTACTGCTGCCGGCGGCGATCAACGCTTCTCGCACTCTGTTGACGTCGCTCCCGTAGGCCACCCCGATCGGAATGCGAAATCGCACCCGCGGATCGCCGTAGGTCCAGTTGGTTACGGGCGAATCGATGAATTTCGTGTTCGGCACGATCATCGAGATGTTGTCGTTGGTCAGGATCACGGTACTGCGGGCGCGAATCTGTTGGACCTGGCCCACGACGCCGGCGACTTCCACTCGATCTCCAATCGTAATCGGCCGTTCCGCCAGAATGACCAGGCCGCTGATAAAATTGCTCGCGATATTTTGGAGCCCAAATCCAACGCCCACGCCGACGGCTCCGGCAAAAACCGTCAGGGCCCCCAGATGGATTCCGGTGTTTTCGAGGACAACAAAAATGCCAATGACCAGGACGAGATTGCTGACGATTTGGGCGATAGCGTATTGAAGGGCGCGGTCCAGGCCGCTCTTGACCAAAACGCGGTTAAACAAAAAGCGCTTCGTCCGGGAAGAGAACCAGAAGACCGCGATGAGGAGCGCAACCAGGAGGAATATCTGGACAAGACTGAGCGTCACACCCGGAAGCGGCGCGGTCCAAAGCAGCGGGATGCCAGCGGCGTTGACGGCGTTGACGGTAAAGAAGACGAGGGCGGAGAAGCTAAGGATCGTGGTAACGATCGCGATGAAGTTTGTGTCGAGCTTGAAGCGCGCAAAAAACCTCCGGACGATTTCGCTTTGCAGGGCCCTGGCAATAAG
>JBAPMH010000174.1:0-20259 GCA_049278515.1 Chthoniobacterales bacterium | reverse complement strand
GCCTGGGCGTAGTAGAGCGCCGGGGTATCGCCAGTGAACTGGAATTGCTCCATCATCTTCTGCGCGCGGCTATCTTTGCCTTCGAGAAGCAGGGTCAGGTAAATCTTGAATTTGATGACCTGCGCCGCCTGGTTCTTGTCGCCGCCCGGCGCCGGCGTGGCGTTGAAGAGCGCTTCAAAGCGTTCCCGCGCCTTGGTGTAATCCTTCTTCTTAAAGGGGATCTGCGCGAGGTTGTACTGCGCTTCGCGGAATTTCGGGTCGATCTTGCTGGCTTGCTTGAAGGCAGCTTCCGCCCCGTCAAAGTCTTTTTGGGCCAGCAGAATTTCGCCACGGAGATTAATTGTCGCCGCCTGGTTGGGATCGGCCGCATCAGCTTCGTCAACGAAACGGCGCGCGGCGGTCAGATCGCGCTGCTGAAAAGCTTGCTCGGCCAGTTCGAACTTCTCGCTCGCGATTCCCTTGGCCTTGGCCTGCCGGTCTGCCTCCGTAGTAATCTCCAAAGCCACCCGCGTCTGCCCCGCCGGCTTTTGCATCCAACCAACCTCGTAGAGAGATTCCGCAAAAAGTTTGTTCAGCTGAGGAGAGAATTTCTTCTCTGCCGCCGCCAAAAGATCCTGCGCCTCCTTTTCATTCTTGTGCTGGAACGCGATAGCGGCATTTGAGTACTGGACGGCCGGCGTGTCGGGTGAGAGCTCGAACTTCGCCAGGATGGAATCGACCATGTTCTCCTTGCCCTCCAGGAGATAGGTCAGGAGAACTTTGTATTGAATGAGTTGCGACGCTTCGCCCTGGAGCTCCGCATTTCCCTGGAGTAGCCCCTCAAATCGCTTCCGCGCCTCGGCCCAATCCTTCCGTAAAAACGGGATTTCGGCGAGGTTGAACCGGGCATTCCAAAATTTCGGATCGGTGGCGAGCGCTTTTTGGAGCGCCGCCTCGGCGTCATCGTATTGGGCCTGCCGCATCAAGATTACGCCGCGCAGATTTTGGGACTCGGCCAGATCAGGCTGGCGGGCGTCAATCGCATCGAGTTCCTTCAGCGCCTGCGGGTAATTGTTGGCGTTAAACTCCCGGAATGCTTTGTCGTACATCGACTCAAGCTCCGCTTTCGTGGGCGCGACATTAGTCGCCGCAAAAGAGCTGAGTACCAAAACTGTAATCGTCGCGAATTTCCGAATGTTCATGCCAGGACGCATACAAGCTTTGCGCATGCCCGATGACAAGCCAATTTTTGCCGTTTTCTCCGCGAAAATTCGATTTTTTTCACCCTGCCCGCACCCAAAATGGACCGTAACCGATTCCCTCCATCTCCCCGGGCATCCGTCCCCCGGCCATGGCTGCGGCTTCACACGTTCCGGTTCGCGATAATCCGCAGGCCCTCCAGCGTCAGGTTCGGATGAACCGCTTCGATTTCTGGCAATTTCCGGGCGATCAACTGGGCATAGCCGCCAGTTGCAATCATCCGCGGCTTTTTTCGCGGAAAATTCTCGGAGATGAGGCGATGCAGGATCTCGCGGACCAGGCCCCGATATCCCAATACGGCACCGGACATCATCGCGCCCCGGGTGGTCTTGCCGATCGCCCTCGCCGGCTCACTCAGCTTCAGCTTGGGCAGCAACGCCGTCCGTTGATACAGAAAGCTTGTCATCGCCTCAAGGCCGGGAGCAATTACCCCACCGACGTAATCGCCGGCGGCCGACACAACATCAAACGTTACGGCCGTGCCGAAATCCACCACGATCGCCGGGTAACCGTACAATTGAGCGACGGCCGCCGCATTCGCGAGCCGATCCGCACCAATGGATCGCGGAGCGGGATAATCAATCCCAACGCCGAGATCAAGCTTCGGATTCAGAAAGAGCGTTCGCGCGGAACCGGCTGCGGCGGTGATGGCTTTGTTTTTTTTGGGGACGACGGACGAGACTACGATTGTTGCGACGCTTCGTCCGCGCATGATCCGGCGAATGGCTTTCGCCGTAAGTTGATTTGTCGGGTGACGGGTGGGCTTTTCAATCCGGTCCCGGGTCGCGAACGCGGCCTTTACGTAGGAATTGCTAATGTCGACGAGAAGATACTCGGTCTGTCGTTTCCGGGCCGCGCGCATTCGTGAGGTGCATTTCATGCCGGAACGACCGGCTCCGTCAAGTCCGCCAGGCTGGCCCACCCGATGGCAGGCAAGCTTGCGACCTCAGCGGGCAACGCTTAGCCTCGGCGCGTGAGGAAATTGGTTCAGCGCCCACGACGCTTGCGCCGCAATGCCGGCATGCGCAACCTCGTTCGGGAAACAAGGCTCACCGCGCACGATTTCATCCTTCCTCTTTTCATCAGCGAAAAGCTGACGGCGCGAAAACCGATTGGAAGCATGCCAGGAGTGTTCCAATTCGCACTCGCAGAGGTGACCGCGGAAGCTCGACGCGCCTACGACCTGGGATTGCAGGCTGTTTTGCTGTTCGGTATCCCGCGCGAAAAAGACGAGCAAGCCAGCGGGGCCTTCGCCGAGAATGGAATCATCCAGGAAGCTGTTCGCGCGATCAAGAAGAGCTGTCCCGGCCTGGTCGTAATGACAGATGTTTGCCTCTGCGAATACATGAGCCATGGGCATTGCGGCATCACTCGGATCGATGGCGAACACTTTCATGTCTTGAATGACGAATCGGTCGAGCTGCTGGCGAAAACGGCGGTCTCGCATGCCGCCGCCGGAGCGGATTTTGTTGCGCCCAGCGATATGATGGATGGACGCATCGGCGCGATTCGGGAGGCATTAGACGCCAATGGTTTCGATCAAACCGGAATCATGAGTTACGCCGCGAAGTTCGCCTCGACGTTCTACGGTCCGTTCCGCGACGCCGCCGAGAGTCCCCCGCAATTCGGGGACCGCCGGACCTACCAAATGGACAGCGCGAACGCCCGCGAAGCGTTGCGTGAAGTCGCCCTCGACGTCGAGGAAGGGGCAGACATCATCCTGGTAAAACCGGCGCTGCCTTACCTCGATATTCTCTGGCGCGTTCGCGAGCGCTTTGGCAAGCCCACTGCGGCGTATCACGTCAGCGGCGAGTTCGCGATGGTCAAGGCTGGCGTCGAAAATGGATGTTTCGAGGAGCGTGCCGCCGTGCTCGAGATCATGACTTCGATCAAACGCGCCGGAGCGGATTTGATCATCACGTACTGGGCCAAGGAACTTGCGGAATGGACCCGCCAATAGCTCCGCGCCGCGGCGAAACGGAAGCGCATCTTCGGCTAAAACGTCTCGCGCTTCTCTCGGCCCAGGCGAACCGGTATACCGCGTGCGCCGCCGAAGTCAGCTTGCCCCAGTGCCGTTATCGCGCCGATGTCGCGGCTTTTCGATCGCCTCACCGGGAGCCCCACGTCACCGCGATTTTCGAGTGCAAACAGGCTCTGCCCGATCTTCGCCGCGACAATTGCGACACCGCGGCAACGCGAGAACGTCTGCGTTCTGTCAGCCGGCGCCGGGACGTGCTCGAGAAGAATTTGCGGGTTCATTACCCGACACTCCGCACCGGAGACTCGCTTTTTCCCGAATACGATTCGAATGATTTCAACGCGATCGGACATCGAGGTTACGGCCGGGTCCTCCGGGAGTTCGCTGCGTTACAGAATCGCCTTTACGGAGGAACGAAATTTGAGTGCATCGTGCGCTATCAATGCGCGAACCTGTTCTATCTGGTCTTGCCTAACGACCTGTTTCGCGAATTGGAAACGCCCGCCGGCTGGGGCGTCCTCACCGAAACCAACGGCACGCTCCATTTGTCGAGAAAACCAGTCTGGCATGACAATGCCGAAGAAACGCGGGTTCGGCTGTTGCAGCGAATCGCGCTGGCCGGCACTCGCCAATTCAATCGCGCGTTTGCCATCACGCGAGAGGAAATCGCGACAACAGCAGGCTTGGTTTGAGTCAGCCTGTTTTCGCAACGAGCAAATTGTGGCCGGTCATTTCTTTCGGTTGGGGCAGGCGGAGTAAAAAAAGCAACGTCGGTGCGACGTCCGCAAGGATTCCGTCCTCCACGCGAAAGCGGGCAGAGTCTTCGGCCACATAGATAAAGTGCACAAGGTTTGTGGTATGCGCCGTGTTGGGTGATCCGTCCGCATTCCGCATCTGTTCGCAATTACCGTGATCGGCGGTAATCAGACACGCCCCGCCCATCTTCAGCACCGCCGGCACGAGGCGCGCGGCGCATTCATCAATCGTCTCGACTGCCTTGATGCCGGCGACGACAACCCCAGTGTGTCCGACCATGTCCGGGTTGGCGAAGTTCAGAACGATAACGTCGTATTCTGCGATCCGGGACAGCACTTCATCGGTCACTTCCCGCGCGCTCATTTCCGGTTGCAGGTCGTAGGTCGCTACTTTCGGTGAGGGCACGATTTTTCTCTCCTCGCCTGAAAAGGCGCGCTCAATGCCCCCGTTAAAAAAATAGGTCACGTGGGGATATTTCTCCGTCTCAGCGATTCGCAATTGTTTCTTCCCGGCCTCACTGACCACCTCGCTCAAGAGCCTCCGCAACTCGACCGGAGCGAAAACGAACGGAGAGGCATAGGTCGCATCGTATTGAGTAAGGGTGACATAATTCACCTCCGGCGAGACCTCGCGGTCGAAACCATCAAATTCCTTCTCCAGAAAAGCCCGGGAAAGTTGCCGGGCCCGGTCTGCCCGGAAGTTAAAGAAGAAAACGGTGTCCCCATCGCGAATGCGCTGCTCCTCGGGATGGGAGAAAATCAGCGGTGGCAGGAACTCATCCGTAACGCCGCCCTCGTACTGCGCCCGGACGGCTGCGGGGGGCGGATCAGCCGACTGTTCCCCGCGGCCAAGCACGATAGCGTCCCACGCCTTCTTTGTTCGATCCCAGCGCCGATCACGATCCATCGCAAAATAACGGCCGACTACGGTCACTATTTTCGCACCGCTTTTCGTTAAGCCGGCGGAACAGGCTGCCAGAAAGTCCGCGCCTCCTGTGGGCGACGTATCGCGCCCATCCGTAAAGGCATGCACAAAAATCTCCGTGACTCCAGCGGCCCTTGCGGCGTCGGCAAGAGCGATCAAATGCCGATAATGACTGTGCACGCCGCCGTCGGAAACTAATCCGAGGAAATGAAGCCGGGGGCCGCGGGCGCGCGAAAAAGTCTCTTGAGCAACCGGGTTGCGGTCTAATTCTCCTTCCGCGATCGCCTTGTTGATCCGAGTAAGATCTTGATAAACGATTCGACCCGCTCCGAGATTGAGATGGCCCACCTCGGAGTTACCCATTTGTCCCTCGGGCAACCCGACATCCAGACCGCTGGCGCTAAGCCGCCCCCAAGGGTATTCGCGGTAAAGCCGGTCGTGGAAAGGCGTGCGTGCGAGCAAGGTCGCGTCGCCATTTATTTCACGCTTCTCATGGCCGCCGGAATTGATGCCCCAGCCATCGCGAATCATGAGTAGAATCGGTTTCGCCACGGTGGCGCAGTTTGCCGACGATCGGCCGCGCGCACAAGCGGTTTCCCGTGCTGCGGGATTGACAACGTGAAGCTCTGACTCCTACATCGGCCTAATGAAGTGGCGCAATCAGTTGCTCGCGCTGTTTTGCCTGATCCTGTTCGCGGCGTTTGGCGTCTTCTACTTTCAACATTGGGTCGTCCAAAAGCCGTTCGGCATCATCCTATTTATCGGTGAAGGACTCGCCCCGGGCCGTTTGGCAGCGACGAGGGTTTATGCCGGCGGCGCTGACAGTCCTCTCGCGCTCGATTCGATGCCCCACCTGGCGTTGCTTACAAACTACTCGAACGATTTTTCAGCCCCGGACAGAGCGGCAGCGGCCGCAGCCTTCGCCACCGGGGTCAAGGTCAACAACAAGTCCATCGGGACCGAGCCGCACGGGACGGCGACGAACCTCATCGAGTTAGCACGGAGCGCCGGCCGTGCCACAGGCTTGATCACCGATGGAAACCTCGCCAATCCAACCGCCGCCGCTTTCTACGCTCGCGGTTCAAACCAAAACGGTCCTCCAGACATCGCCCGACAGATGACCGACGGGTCGGCGATTGATTTGGTCTTGGGCGGCGGTGCAGGGGACTTCTTGCCGGTAGCAAAGGATGGGAACAGGAGAGATGGGCGCGATCTTCTTCTGGAGATTCGGCGCAAGGGCATTGACCTTGTCCGTTCGAAAGCGGAACTCGAAGCAATCCCGGGTTGGCGGCGTCCAAAACTCTTCGGCGCGTTTAGCAGGGTCGAACTGGCCTACGCGGACCAAATCGAAGCCCGAGGGGACCAACCAAGTCTTGCGGACATGGTTCGCCGCTCCATAGAACTGCTGCAATATAACCGCGCCGGCTATCTGCTAATCGTAGACGCAGGACTGATGCGAAAGGCAGCGGAACAAAATGATGCCGAGCACACCCTGGCAGAAACCGTAGAATTCGATCGCGCCGTCGCCGTTGCCCGCCGCTACGGCGGTGCGAAATCCGCCATCTTTGTCTGCGGCGATGTCGCTATCGGAGGGTTGAGCCTGAACGGTTACCCATTTCGGAAAGACCGTGGAATCGCCGTTCTCGGTTTAAATTCAGCGGGCGAACCATGGTTCTCATGGGCAACCGGCCCAAAAGGCTCGAAATCTTACGGAGCCGCAAGATTGGCTGCGACCAATCCATCCCCGACAGGCTCGGTCTCGCCCGAAGTGCTCCAAGAGCCCGCAGCGTTTTACGCGCCCCTGGCGCTGGACACGGTGGATGACGTCGTCGCCTTCGGAATAGGACCGGGCACAGAGCGTTTGCAGGGCTCGAAGGACAACACTGCAATTTTCACCATAATCCGGGATCTCCTCTGACGCCGGCAGTTGCTGAGGCGCAGGCCACGATGGACCCCTTTCGCGGCGATGCCCGCACAAACAAAAAGCCCGTCGAT
Source organism: Chthoniobacterales bacterium (assembly GCA_049278515.1). Lineage (GTDB taxonomy): Bacteria > Verrucomicrobiota > Verrucomicrobiia > Chthoniobacterales > UBA10450 > AV80. The sequence goes on along the minus strand of JBAPMH010000174.1, from coordinate 13,367 downwards.
CAGCACACGCTGAAGGACGGGCTTTCGAAAGAATTCGCGCTTAATCGCTAGCGGGCACGATCTGCGGAACAAACGTAAACGGTGGCGGCGGCGCTAGGGGCGGAGGCGGGCCTTCTCCCGGAGGGCCGGCAGCCACCTCAGGAGGGCCAGCAGCTACCTCGGGCAGGTCCTTGCTGTCGCCAACGTCTTTCGAGTCGGCAACGTCTTTTGAATCGACGGTATTCTGCGCGCTGGAGAAATCCCGATTTGAGGCCAGCAGGTTGCCGCGGCTGGGGCTGAAAGCGGAAACTTCTGCAACCGTGAAAGCGGTATCGCTGCGCGAAGCTGGCGACCAGCGCACCATCAAGTAACGACCTGACGTGCCAGGGAAATCAACGCTGGCGTTGCCCTGTGTGCCATCGTCGATTGCCGATGCGACAGACTTGAGATTCGAGAAAGTTTTCTCGCTGAGTTTCAACGTTCCATCGCTGTCTACCCCGGGCAACGTCGGCAAAACATAAAAATCAATCGCCGTTGCCCGCGGTGAGTAAACCGCTGAAAGGCGACGAACGGTCGCTACTTTTCCAAGATCGATTATTGCGACCGGCGAATTATCCGTTGGGGAAAAGACAAACGAAGTCGCGGCTTGGTCGTCGATCATGTTGTTGGCGACCTTCAGATCGGCGCCCGAGCTCACATAAAGGGCGCGTGGCTGCGTGCGCACGTTGTAATTGATCAGGGCGAAGCTGGCCTGGGGACTGAGGCTCGATTTTATCGCCGGCGCAGTCTCCGCAGCGGGCACTTTTTGCAGGACAATGTCCGAAGCAAAAACCGTCGCCCCTGAGAAGAGGATGCAAGTGACAGAGCGGGTTAAGGCAGAAGTGAGCGTTCTCATAATTTCCATATCCACAAAAACGATAGTAGGACGTTTACCCGGTTTCGGCAATAAAAATCTTTTGGGGCTCCCGACTTTTTCTCCGGGAGAACCCACACACGCCGACGAGTATGTCACAAACCCAAACGAAACGCTCGCTTTTTCTGCTTTGTTTGGCGGTTTAGTTGCCTACCTATGCCCGTTGGATGGTCTGCCTTTCACGATGCGTTTCCGAGGCCGGATGATACTTCTGCTTGGGCGCGCCGGACACATGCCGGCACAGGGCCAATTTGATTCACAATCGGCGTAATAACGAAGTCCTCCATTTCGAGCGACCTCTTTTGTTCGACCTGAGACTTTTCGATTCTTCCATAGCCCAGGACCGGAGAACGCTCGGAACTGACCGTGTCTTGCGAGGACCACCCAGACGACCCGGAGGACGGCCATGGCTCTGCTGGTGCGTACCGCCGCGCCATAAAAACGGAGTCGGCAAAGCTGACCACGGACGAAAGGCCAAGAATAGCGACTGCCAACAGTACGATCTTCTTGAAGGCGAGCGGGCGAAGACTGATAAGCACCATGGCGATTATGGTTATTGTGAGCAGTGGGTATGCCATCCAACTGATCCTCCCGGGCCCTTCTTAACGAAGTGCCGGGTGGCGATTGCCTCGGCGAGGCGCTTCGCAGGCTTGACGGTAAATCTTCCTATCGCAGAAACAGGATTTCGCTGGCGCAATTACTGGCCTGCTAACGAGCGCGCAAAACTCAGATTTTTCTTCGCCTCGGCAAAATCGGGCTGGATTCGCAAGGCGGCTTCGTAATGCGAGATGGCTGCATCGTATTCGCCTGATCCGCAAAGAATATCCGCCAATTCCTTGTGAGCGATCTGGAGAGCGGGGTTGACTGAGAGACTATGTTCGTAATGGCTGCGTGCCTCACGCCGAAGGCCCTTGGAAGCGAGGACACCGGCCAAATTCGATTCGCAAACGGCATCCTTGGGATCCAGTTGAAGCGAGCGTTCGTAGTGCTGGAGAGCTCGATCCAGGTACACAATATTTTGCTCGCGGAACTCCAGATCCCAGCGTTCTGCCAGATCCTTCCAAGCCACCCCCAAATGGAATTCCGCCAACGCGAGCGAGGGATTTTGCTTGATTGCGAATTCATAGCGGCTGATCGCCTCTTCCACTCGGCCCGCCTGGTGCAACGCCTTACCGTAATTCAGCTGTGCCTGGGCGTCCTGCGGCAGTACTTCCGCCACTTTGGCTGTCCGCTCGATTGGTGGCACGACTCGACCGACCAGTTGCGTGGCACAAAGCGCCCCAAAGGGAAGCACGAGCGCAGCCCAGCGTAAGCTGTGCCGGGCCCATGCTGGCCAGAGCCGCGGCGAGGCCAAGGCTGCCGCTCCGGCCCCTTCAATCCCAAGCGCTGTCCGCGTTTGGGGCTCGCGGACCTTCCAGATGAATCCATCGTAATAAAAATGAAGCAGGGCCGAAGCGGTCACGATGCCGATGAGGCCATGCCTAATCCACTCGACCGTAACCGCGGATTGCGTTAACCCAAGCGCCCCGTAGGCGAGGACCAAACCTACATACACTCCGATGAGCGAACCACTTCGCCGAAACACGAAGCGCATGAATCCGCCAATAGTCTTGTCCCGCTCGACGCGGGTTCGATTATAAATCCAGACGATGGCCAGATACTGGACATCATGAAACACCTCAAACAGCGCGATGCCGACCAGGATATTCTGAACGCCATTATTGCAATACCACCAGAAGGCAATGCTGCTCACGAGAAGGGTGATTTTCACCGGACTGGCGCCTCTATTGGAGCGCCAATCGCTCCATTGCCGCCAAAAGAAAACGGCGGTGACGAGCCCCAGCGCGATCACAATTCCCAAGCGGACGGCCGCCACCGCTGCCGAGGCCAGGACAGGCCCGCCGCTTTCGTAATATAACTCGAGCAGCGTTCTGAAGCGCACCGGGGATAACACTACCGCCCCAGAAAACCAGGCAAAACACAGAGCGAGATCCACTCGCGCCCGGGCCGCGGCTTTGGCAGAAGCCTTCGCATCATAAATCCGGCAAAACCCGTACGTCTGCATCATTCCGTGCCATATACCCCACGCCATTGCCACAAGCTGCACGGCCTGGATATTGTAGAGCGAAGACCAAACGCAGACCGCCAGAATAACCAGCGGCGCAACGATGAATCGAATCTTGAACCGGTCGAAGAGAGCACGGTCTCCGTAAGCCCGAATCATCCCGGGCAGGTGATGCCCCATGGCACCGAAGGCGCCGACGAAAAGAAAGATATCCTGGGCGCTCCAGCGCGCCTGCGCGGCCGTAAAAATCGGGATCAAAAGGACGGGCGTGCCAACAAACAGAAGCAAGTCCCGCCAGCGATCGAGAATCCAGGGGGATGCCTTCGCCACGGACGGTGCCGGGGATTGCTTTGTATCTCTGCCTGCCGATCGCGGCATCTTCCCCAGAGACAGTGCATTCGACGCCATTCCGATCTGATAATTCAAAGCCGGCGCAAAGACAAGTCTTGCCGTGTCGCGAAGTCCTCTGAAATGCAAAAGGCGGGTGGCATTTCTGCCACCCGCCTTCGCGGTAATTTATTCTACTTTAGTTTAGAACTTCTTCGTCAGACTCGCGAACCAGAACCGGTTACGGATCGAGTAGAGCGAGGTGTCGTAGTTGTCATTGAAGGCGCCGATGACCGATGGCGGATAGCGATCAAACGCATTGTTCACGCCCACAGTCAGCTTGGTGCCCCAGAGCATCCGCTGCCAGATCGATGCCGTAGCGGCCTCGGTCATAGGAGCAGCCTTGCTGTCCTTGGATTCCTTGACGTAAGGAGCGGGTTCGACTGGCGGCTTCACGAACTCGTAGCTCAGCTGCATGTCGAGGGTGATGTAGCTCGGCACATTGCGACGCTCGTCACGGGCGATCGAATCGAAATTCGGGTCATCCCGGAAGTCGCCGATGTAATTGACCGTGGAAACGAAGTCGAAGTGTCTCCATTCCCATTCGCCGCGCAGGAATGCCTTGTTCCAAGGAATCGCACCAGGCGCGAGCGGCAGGGTGCCGTTGTTGTAGTTTCCGAGGAAGCTATTGAACTCTCCAGCGCCCGGTTGCGCCTTCCAGGTGAAGAAGTGGTTCCAGCCACCGGAGAAGGTGAACTTGCCCCAGCGCTCGGTCGGAATTTCATAGACCGCCGTCATATCCATGCCTTGAACGTGCCGCTTACCGGCGTTGCCGACCTGAGAATAGACGCACTGCAGAGCGCCAAACTGATCGCGGACCGCACCAAGGTTGGTGGCCGGATCGATAGTGGAGTCGCAGAAGGGAGCGCCAGTCGGATCAGTCTGACGCGGCGCCACGACGCCGGTAGAGAGCAACACCTGGGCGAAGTCGTTTCCACCGAGAACGAGGTCAGTGGTGAACAGCTGATACCAGTCCAAGGTCATCGTGAAACCAGGCAGGAACTTCGGTGTCCAGACCACGCCGGCTCCATAGGAGTCGGTTTTTTCCGCCTGGGTGCCGGGATTTCCCCTTCTCAAGACGCCACTCGGCGGCTGCAGCGTCAGACCCTGGTAGGGATCGAAGAGCTGCGGGAAGTCCTGCGTGAGCGGATCAAACAGGTTCGCCGGGCTCGGCGACCGGAATGACTGGCCCCAGGAAGCGCGGAACGTCAGGTCCGGCGTTGGCTGGTAGCGCAGCGAGACACGAGGCGCGCCTCCGAAATCCTCATCCGGATTCGCATTGTCGAAGCTACCCTTGACATGGGTGAACTGATCCTCATCATCGAACTTCTCATAACGCCAGGCGATCGAGAGATCGAGCGAACGAATCCACGGAACGTTCATGGTCGAGGTCACGATCGGAATGCCAAACTCGAAGAAGACAGAGTCGACTTCCTGGAGAGTTTTGGTGTTCGGCGACTGGTTGAAGCCGAGCTGATCGGCGGAAGCCTGCACTGGATCAGGGATCGAGTGCTGCTGAACCTCCCGATGTTCGTAACCGAGCGCGAAGTCAATACCACCGTTCCACAGGTTCGGGAAGAGGTGGGCATTGATCTTGGCATCGTAGAGGAAGTCACGTTCCAGGAACAGCGAATGACCGATGTAGGAGGATCCATCCTGGGTCCAATCTAGAGCGGCAAGGCTATTGTCGTAAGGAGCGGTCAAGCCGGTCGGGACGCCGTTGACGTAGGTCGGGGCGTTGCCTCGAATCGGCGCAAACTGGCCGATAAACGGATTGAAGGTGCCGGCATTGCCGTGCACGTTCGGGATCGGACTTGCCAGATTAGAGAATCCAGCGGGAGCAACCAACGCGCGGAGGTAGGAGCGCCGAGAGTCACCGCTGTCGATCCGGTCTTCCTGGAAGTGTTCATAAACAAAACCGGTGTCGTAACCAAAGCGGCTGATGAACCCGTTATCCTTGATATTGAAGTCGCCATTAATTCCAGCGACAAACCGCTGATAGTCGTGATCGAAGAACGACCGGCGGCCAGAAGCGTTTTGGAATTCCTGTTGGAGACGGTATCTGACAGATCCGAGATTGTTGCCAAACGGGTTGAACTGCGAAGCGCGCGCTTCGGCGAGGCCCGCCGTGCCCTGGCCTGCGAGACTCGAGAAGGTGAAGGGAGCGCCCGCAAGACCGTTGTCCTGCTTGGTGTGGGAATACATCACGTCTCCATAGAGCTGCATGCCATCACCAAAGATTTTATATCGGCCGGTCACATAATACATCGCCTTTTCCACCGCCGGAATCGCCGGGGTGAAGGCGCGGAAGTTGAACCGGTTCGGGTCGCTGCCCGCAGGAACGTCGAATCGCCGATAGCTGTTCCCCGTGACGTTGACCTCGTTCTGATTAATCAAAGTGAGCTGTCCGGCAATCCCGTTTACCGCGGTCGCGATGCTGACGCGGCCAGCATAGGTCGGGCTGTTGTTATTCAGACCACCCCACTGCATGCCGTCCGGGTTGTTGCTCGTATCACCGCTGCGGGCAACTTTGGGTCGATCGCGCGAGTAGAGGTTGGCGCGGGAATAATATTCCCCGGCCGCCGCGATGGCGACTTTACCGTCCAAACCTGTCACACCGCCCTTGAGGTAAACCTGGCGGACATGAGCATCCGTGTCGGTTGTGTTACCATACAAGGCGAAGAGTTCAGCACCTTCGTAGGGCTTTTCACCAGGTCCATTGATCAGGATGAAGTTCACAACACCGGCTACCGCGTCGGAACCGTAAATAGCGCCGGCGCCGTCTTTCAGGACTTCGGTGCGGCTCAAGGATCCGATTGCGATGGCGTTGACGTCGGAAAATTCAAACGCACGACGACCATTGATGAGCGTCAGGGTGTTTTCCGGTCCGACAGCGCGCAAATTGACGGCCGCCTGGCCATTACCGCCGTTCGAATCGTTTTCAGTCAGCGTGTTACCCACGAATGAGGGCAACTGACGCAAACCTTCGACTGGGGTGTTGGCGCCCTGCTTCTTCAGCACTTCCGCGGTGTAAACCGTCACCGGCAAGGCCGATTCGGTTTCCGCAGTTGGGATGTACGAACCGGTCACGATCACGCGCTCGGTTGTGGCTTCAGTGCTCGCAGGTGCAGGCGCGGGGGCCTGCGCGTATGCGCTAACGGCGATCATTAAAGGAAGTCCGACGCCGACTGCGAGAGCCGAGCGGAAGGTTCCTAATGGGCGTAGTACGTATCTTATCATTAGTTTCTCCATTGGTTTGGTTAGGTTTGGCGGTGAGGAATAACGACGTTTAACAGGGCTGACAAGCCTTTTTTTCACTTTTTTTAAAATATTTTGAACGGACGCGGACAGACTGATGTCGGGGCGGGAGCCCAGTCAAGCCTCTTTTATGCCGATATTTGGCCTTTTTTTCACTTTTTGTCCCGGGGGCTAGCGCGCAAAGGTTCGCTGATCGGCCTCCGAAAGGGAATCCCGCGGCGCTGGGAGTCGCCGTGCGACAAATGACTGGAAAAACTCTTGATCGCGTCCAAGGTAATTCGCCCGAAAGCGGACCATGAAGCGCTACCTTCCCTTCGCAATCATCGCCGTTGTTTTTTGTATGGCGAGCATGGCCGGCGTTGAGCTCTACCAAGCCCGCACCGAAAAACCGGCCCCGGCGGGAAAGCTCGCCTTCGGCAAACCAGGGGCCGATCCTCCGCATATGCAGGGGCGCGCAAGAGCGCCCGTGGCCCTGGAGGAATTTGGCGATTTTGAGTGCGTCCCCTGTTCGAAATTCTTCCCAATATTGAAGCAGGCGCAAAAGGAATACGGCGACCGCCTGAGCGTCACTTTCCGCCAGTTTCCGCTAATCAAGATTCATCCGCACGCGATGGAGGCTGCGCGCGCCGCGGAGGCTGCGGGACTGCAAGGACGTTTCTGGGAAATGTACGATTCGCTCTACAACGATCGCTTCATTTGGATTGGGGCTGGAGATACCCGCGCCGCGCTTGTCCTGTGCGCCTCCCACCTGGAATTGGATCTGGAGAAGTTCAAAAAGGATATGGATAGCGAGGAAGTTTCGAAGCGCATCGCCGCGGACAAGGAACGTGTCGAGTCGCTCGAGCTCACGCGGACCCCGGCTGTTTTTGTTAATGGAGACCAGGTGACGACGGCTCCCATCACAATTGAAATTCTGCGGGCGGCGATCGATGCTGCGCTGGGCGAAAAGCCAAAATAATTGGACAAACCAGCAGCCTGGCCGGGAGGTTCGAAGAACGAATTGTCAATTGTGCGACACCGACGCGTCGAGATCTCTCTGTATGTCTTGGCGGCTTTCCTCGCGCTGGGCGGTTTGGCCGATGCAATCTATCTGACCGTCGGCCATCTCACCGGGCAGTATGCGACGTGCATCGCTTCTTCCGGCTGCGAGACGGTGCTCACAAGCGAATATGCCGCGATCGGGAAAGTCCCGGTCGCTGCGTTCGGCGCCGCTGCCTACTTCAGCGTCTTTAGCCTGGCGACGCTGGCTGCCTTTGGTCGTGAGCGCGTCAGGCCGCTGTTTCTTTGCCTGGTGGGGATGATGCTGGCAGCGACAGGTTGGTTCTTATATCTTCAAGCCTTCGTTCTCCACGCCTTCTGCGATTACTGTCTTCTCTCCGCGACCTTAACGGGATTACTTTCCGCGACGGGAATCGGCCTCTTTTTCCTCGCGAAAAAGGAGGCGGCTCCGCCTTTATAGCCCGGGCCGTTCGTTGTGATTCCAGAATATGTTCACCGGTTTAATCGAAGAAGTCGGCACCGTCCTGGCCATGGAGAAGAATCCACACGGAGCGAAGCTTGCGATCTCCGCGGCCGGGCTCATCGGAAAACTCCAGCTCGGCGAGAGCATCGCCGTCAATGGTTGCTGTTTGACCGTGGCTGCCTGTCGCGAGAACGAACTCGTTTTCGATCTGCTGGAAGAAACGGTTCAGCGCACGAACTTGAAAACTCTGCGGCGGGATGACCGCGTGAATCTCGAGCGCGCCCTAGCCGCGGACGGCCGCCGCGGCGGTCATTTTGTCCAGGGTCACGTCGACTGTGAAGGTCGAATTCTGAACCTGGCAGAAGCCGGCGCGGACTGGCGTCTCGCAGTGGAATTTCCCACGGAGTTTGCGAAATACGTGGTCGAAAAAGGTTCCGTCGCCGTGAATGGCATCAGCCTCACGATCGCCGAAGTTTCGCAGAAAAGCTTCGCCGTTTGGATCATTCCCCACACGAAAGCGCAAACCAACCTCGCCACCGCGCGACCCGGCGACATGGTAAATCTGGAGTTCGATCTGATTGCGAAATATGTTGAGCGAATGGTGGTTCGTCCGGCATGACGGATTCGAAAGCTCCGAAAATCGTCGGGGTGATTTTGTCTCCGGCCGATTTTCAGAAGGCGGTCCGGATGCGGCGCCCGCCGGATTTGTTCGAACTGCGTTTGGACTTCCTGGCCCGGCACCTCCCAGACGTCGAGAAGGCGATTGCCAGGCTTCCCGCCCCGCTCATCATCACCGCGCGGCATCCTCGCGAGGGCGGATCAAATCAACTTTCCGCGCGGAAACGCCACGTGCTGCTTCGCCGATTTCTGCCTCATGCCTCTTATGTGGATATTGAACTGCGCTCGGCCGGCAAATTCGTCGCAGTATTGGCGGAAGCGCGAGCCAAAGGCGTCGGAACGATTATCTCGTTTCACGATTTCGATGAAACGCCCAGCCGTCCGCGACTCGACGAAATCGCACGCGCTACGCGGTCGTTAGGGGCGGATCTTCTGAAAATCGCGACGCGAACCGACACGCAGGCACAATTCAGCCGGCTGCTCGAATTTTTTCTCGAGACATCTGTACAGCTCCCGATTGCTGCCATGGGCGTTGGTCGCCTTGGCCGGACGGCGCGGCGCGCGTTGCTCAAACAGGGCTCGATCTTAAACTATGTTCATCTCGGCCGCACCCGCATCGGGGGGCAACCATCGCTTTCTCAAATTCGGCGGTGGATGGCCGCTTGCGAAAATGTTTGAAGTGATATCGCTCAGCGCTGCTGCGGAAAAAGCTCGTTAAGTATGTCCCGTCCCAGCTCCACGGGCGGACCATCCAAAGCGCGCGCGAGTTCGTCGGCACTAACGTGATAGACTAGAATCGAATAACCGACGCTGTCGTCGGGTTCGCGCTGCCGCAAAAAAGAGGTGAGGCGGCGAAATCGAAGGTATTCGTGAGATTCAATGTTCTTGATCCAATTCTCCGCCGGTAGGCGCCCGAGCGCCTCACTGCGTTCCGTGGCGTCATCGGAGAACAAAGGCGCGACCAACTGCCGTAGAGTCTGGTATTGACGCTCCAAGCGCTCGTTCCAGGGTCCAAAGGCTCCCCGCACGGGCTCAATCACCGGCTGAAGCAATGTCGCGCTGATGAAATAAGTCCCGCCCGTCAGACGCAGGGCATCAGGTTTCTTCACGACGACGGCAAGAAGCACCCCATCGCGGAGTGTGCTTCCCACAACTTCCTTGTCATATTCTGGCTCGCGCTGGAAAAAATCCCGCAAGAACGCATCGGATTCGCCGCCGTCGGGAGGCGTCAGAATCTGCAGCGGCGGCGTCCGGCTCGTGACCGAATATCCAAGGATCGCCGGAACATGATAATAGGCCGGGCTCGCAAAACCATAATATGACAAATAAACCGGGCCAGTGAGATGCCGCTTTTCAATGTAGCGGCGGACGCCCGGCAGATCCTGGCCCCAATCGAGCGAGCTATCCACAAGATGCCGGTAAGCGCGGGCAGGCCGGACCAAGCCATTGAAATAGGCGAGATAGTGCGGAAACCGACAGCAAACTTCGATCGCGAGCAGCGCCACGGCGGCACATAATGCGATGCCCGCAGCTCGTGCGGACGTGGAGTAATTCCGCTTTGGCTTGGAAGCGATGCCCGGCCACGCCCCGAGCCACGTCACAGCCATACCACACAGCACAAAAAGCGGAGGATAGGTGGGTAAAATGTGGCGATGCCCAATATTGAGATGGCTTAGAATCGCTGCGGCCCAATAAAACCCAAACAAGACCCAAAGAGGCGAAGTATCGTACATAAGCGCCGCGAAATCGCCCGCTTTCACTGATCGCTGTCGAGCACGCATGCTGGCGACGCCCGCGGCCACGGCGAGGGCGATGACGAGGAACAGGCTCAACGGCGTTTTTACCAGGAACGTATAAGGAAAAAATGTGCGCCAGCCCGAGATGCTGAAGTCGCCGTTAAGAAAGGCCGCTCGCTCGCGTGCACCGCGCCATACATGGGCCAAGCCATAGATATATGCTTCCGGCAGCCAGTGATGATCCCGCACGGTTTCGAGCATACGGGGAAAGATTTGCGGAGGCGGTTCCGCGAGCAACCGGTCGAGATGCGCTCCCTGCTCTTCCCCCAGGACATTAAGTTTCACCTGAGCCACTGCTTTCAGGGCCGCAGGCGACCAGACACTTTGGTCGGCGTGTTCGCGGGCGAAAATGCGCTTCACCTCTTCGGCTTGTAATCTGCCGAGCCCCACTTGCTCAAACAAAGTAGCTGGCGGCCGCTTGTTCAGCACCTCTTCCCACGGAGCTTCGATCCACGTGCTGGCGGGCAGGTCGGGGGAAAAAGCGGAGTAGCGGAACCCATGAAAACACCAAACCACGCCAAGCACGATCACACCATGGCAGGCGGCCGCGGCCGCAAACGCGAGGATTTGGCCGCGGCGCCCGCGTAATTCTGCAAGACCAAGTCCCCGCGTCGGAAGTGGCCTGACGCGGATCAAACGAATGACCGAAAGCGTGAAGATCACAGGCACGATCAAAGGCGCCGACATTTTCGACACGAACAATCCACCCATCACGACCGCACTGACCAAGACCCGCGCGACCGTAAATCGCTGTAACATTCTCCACCAAGCCCAGGTTGCGGCGAAAAAGAACAACGCGCTGGCCGTGTCCGAAGTCATAAGCGCGCCATTGGCAAGTATCGATGGATTGAACACATAGAGAAGCAGCGAAAGCATGCCGCCCAGGGGGCCAAAGAGTTCTCGCGCCCATGCCCAAACGAGGGCGCCCAGGGCCACGGCGAGCAAGCCCATGCAGGCACGACCCAGCTGGATCATTGCCTCGGCGTTATTTCCCAGCTGGTACAACCACTGCCACGTCAGCCCCCACTTGTTAGCCGTGCGCCATAGATCGCTCTCCGCGGGGACAAACTGATAATGACCGAACAAGAGCGGCAGCGCCATGACTCGTTGCGGGAGGTTGCCATTTTCTGGATTCAACCGGTAATCGTTATAGCGCCAGAATGTGTAGCCCGCGGTGACGTGCACTCCTTCGTCTAAGGTTTGACTCGTGCCGACCAGGCTTGTGATCATCCCGAGCCAGAACACAATCAAGACCGCGGCCGCTGCCGGCCAACCGACCAGGCGAGAGTGTTTTGAAGACGACCGCGGCATGGGATTCAGATGCCCGGAGCTATGGAATCACACCGTCTTCAGCAAGATTCGACATATTTCGGCGCTTCATTACCACAAACAGCGAGAAAAGGAAGCGAGCGACCGCTAGCAGGTTTGGCGAAGTCGCCAAGAAAAAGTGCCGCGAGAGCGACGGAGCTTAATGGCACGAGAGACTGGACCTTGGACCTAGGATGTGGACATTCCTGCCATGGAGTTGCCAGACCGGGTGCCCGTCATGCCTCTTGCCGGCGCGCTTCTTTTTCCGCACGCACTTCTGCCCCTTCACATCTTTGAACCCCGCTATCAAGAAATGGTCGAACACGCCTTGAGGGAACATCGGATGTTCTCCGTCGCGCTGGTCAAACCGCAGCGCATGCAATGGAACTCGCCCGGCGATTTCTTTCATGTCGCGGGCGTAGGATTGATTCGCGCCTGCGTCGGCAAAGGCGATGGAACTTCCAATTTGATCCTGCAAGGCCTGCAACGCGTGCGTTTCGCTGGGTTCGACCAGGACGCGCCGTTTCCCATCGCTCGGATCGAACCCCTCGAATCCGATTCCACTTCATCAGTCGAAACCGATGCCCTCGGAGCAAAAGTCCTCGAACTTTATTCCAAGCTTAAGAACAGCGGACGCCAGCTTCCTCAAAAAGTGGATCAATATCTTTCCCAACTCGGAGACATGGAGATGCTCGCGGACCTGATGGCAGCCACCTTTATTAATGACCCGTTGCGGCGGCAACAGGTGCTCGAAGAACTTTCCCTAAATCAACGTCTGCGGCTCGTCATCCAATATCTCCGCGAAGAGACCGGCACCGCTACGGCTTAAGAGGACGGAAGGCCGCTCTCCCTGAGCCGCGCGTGTTCTTCTAATAGGTACCGGTCGGTCATTCCCGCGATATAATCGCAAATCGTCCGATGGAGCCCTTCGCTCTCAATCCGCTTGGTGGCGGCGTCCCCCAGGAGATTGGGTGCCAGGACATATGCCTCGAAAACAGCCCGCAACATCTCGCAGGCCCGGCGGTTCACCTCTGCCACCCGCGGATGGTAATAAACGTTTTTATATAAGAAGCGACGCAGCTCACGGTTCGCTTCGAACAGCCCGTCACTGTAGGAAATCAAGGGAATTGGCTGGCTCCGCACCTCGTCCGCACTGCTCACCCCGGACTTCGCAAGTATTTCGGCGCTTGTCGTGATCACATCGCGCACCTGCACATCAATGATGTCGCGAATGATCAATTTATGAAGCTCCGGCTCCCGCACCTCGGGGTGGCGGAAGGCGACGGACTCGTGGCTGCGGCGCCACACAGCGCTCTCTTCAAGCTGCGCGGAGCTGAGGATTTCGAAATCCACGGCGTCATCCAGATCATGACTGTAGTAGGTGATTTCATCGGCCAGGTTTGCGATCTGGGCTTCGAGGGATGGGCATTGGTATTTGTCTTCGCCAGTGACAGGTGGATCGTAAAAGGCCTGGTTTTTTTTCAGACCCTCCCGGACTTCGAAGGTCAGATTCAAGCCCGGAAAACCCGGGTAGGCCGTTTCCAACAATTCGACGACCCGCTGGCTTTGCCGGTTATGATC
>JBAPMH010000173.1:0-2747 GCA_049278515.1 Chthoniobacterales bacterium | reverse complement strand
ATCTGATACCGATTACCCGCATATGAAAGCAAACTGGTCGACGTTTAAACCGGCGCTGATCGCTTTTATGCAGGACGCAATCGTCGACGGCGTCGATTGGGATTACGAACCGGAGACAGTGCCTTTTGACGTGCCGTTCATCACCCAGATCACCAATGAGATCGCGGCGAAAAATTTTCTCATCACGGCCGCGCCGTACAATTCTGCCGATCTAGGCAACTGGCAGTCGGTCATCGACGGGACGGTAAAAACAGGCGGCACGGGAAATAATTTTGCCTGGTGGAATCTGCAGGTCTATGGCGGCGCGGATTATTCGCAGTGGCTAACGATGCTGCAGGGCGCGTCGATCGGGATCACCGGCAGCGCGGTCGAACAGTTTCTCATCCCCGGCTACGAACAGCAGGATTGCGACGACAGCGGGACCATCTCGCAGCTGAAGAGCGTAAAACAAAACTACCCATCCGTCGGCGGCGCATTTATCTGGAACTTCGGCGGCATGCCCGGCTGCGCGGCGCAAGTGGCCAGCGATCTGAAAGGCGTTTTATAGCTAGAAGGCATTCAGTGCCTGGCTGATTGACGACGGGTTTAGTGCAGGCAGAAGCTGGCGGACACCTTGCGAAGACGGCTCCGATGTCTAATCTCTTGCCGTGTCTGCTGAACGCGCCCGGATCCCCAATTTTATCGACGGCCAATTTGCTGAGCCCGTTGGCGGCAAATACCTCGACAACATCGAGCCAGCGACCGGAAAGCCGTACTCACAGGTCCCCGACAGCGAGGCAACGGATGTCGAGCTTGCCGTGGCGGCGGCGGACAAGGCCTTTCCCACCTGGTCAAAGACGCCCGCAGCCGATCGCTCCCGCATCCTCCTCCGAATCGCCGACCTCATCGAGCGCGATCTCGACAAGCTCGCCCGCGCGGAATCGATCGACACCGGTAAGCCGCTCTCGCTCGCCCGCTCGCTCGACATTCCGCGGGCGGCCAGCAATTTTCGGTTTTTCGCCACCGCCATTCTCCACACCGAAAACGAAGCGCACGTCACCGACGGCGTGGCGTTCAACTACACCCTGCGCCAGCCGCGCGGCATCGCCGGATTGATCTCGCCCTGGAATTTGCCGCTCTATTTATTGAGCTGGAAAATCGCTCCGGCCATCGCCGTCGGGAACACCGCGATTGCCAAACCGAGCGAGCTCACGCCGATGACGGCGTATCTTCTCTGCGAGCTTTGCGTTGAAGCGGGGTTGCCAAATGGCGTGCTCAATGTCGTGCACGGCACCGGGCCGAACGTCGGCGCGCCCATCACTGCCCACCCGAAAATCGGGACGATCTCGTTCACTGGCGGGACAGTCACGGGACGCAAAGTCGCGGAGGCCGCCGCGCCCTTGTTCAAGAAAGTCTCGCTCGAGCTCGGCGGGAAGAATCCAAATATCGTCTTCGCCGACGCCGACCTCGACGCGGCCATTTCCGGCAGTGTCCGCTCTTCGTTTGCGAACCAGGGCCAGGTTTGCCTTTGCGGTTCGCGGGTCTTCGTCGAGCGCTCCGTTTACCAGGATTTTGTCGATCGCTTTATCGACAAAGTCGGCCAGTTGAAGCAGGGCGATCCGTTGGAAGAAAATACGGAGCAAGGCGCGATCGTCAGCAAGACTCAACTCGACAAGGTGAAGTTCTACGTCGACCTCGCGCAGAAGGAAGGCGGCAAGGTCGCTCTAGGCGGCAAGCTGCCGGAGTCAATCAACGAACGCTGCCGCGAGGGCTACTTTTTCCCGCCGACTGTGCTCACCGATCTTCCCGTCTCCTGCCGGACAAACCGCGAAGAGATCTTCGGCCCGGTTGTCACCATCACTCCATTCGACAGCGAAGATGAAGTGATCGGCTATGCGAACGACACCGAATACGGCCTCGCCTCAAGCGTCTGGACCCAGAACCTCAGCCGCGCCCATCGGGTCGCCGAGAAAATTCATACCGGCACAGTCTGGATAAACTGCTGGCTGGTCCGCGATCTCCGAGTCCCCTTTGGTGGCATGAAACAAAGCGGCGTCGGCCGCGAAGGCGGGGAAGAGGCGCTGCGTTTCTTCACCGAGCCGAAAAACGTCTGCATCGCGAAATAGGTCCCGCCCGTGCCGCTGACGTTCGAATGGGAATCACGAAAGCCGACGAGAGCGAAAACTGTTTGAAGAAGAAATCGAAACGGGATGCGAGACGACTATGATTTCACGCGAGCCGGGCGCGGAAAACATGCACGACGCTACGCCGAGAGAGCGAACGTCGTGGTCTTAGAGCCCGATGTTGCCAAAGCGTTCCCAAATTCGAAGAAGGTGAATGCGTCTTTGAGAAAACTCATTCGAACAGAAGCGTCGGCATGAAACAAAGCGGCGTCGGCCGTGAAGGCGGCGAAGAGCCGTTGCGTTTTTTCACCGAGACCCAGAACGTCTGCTTCGCAAAATGATTCTGAACTTGACGGCCGGCCCTCCAAAGACGCAGCATGAAATGCATCTCGCAACCCCAGAAGAAAGGAAGCATGGACTTCATCGAAAAACTATTCGGACCCTCATTGGACGGAGGAAGTGGAATCTTGGAATTAGGTCTTATCTTTGCGGGGTGCGCCGCCGCTGCGCTGTGGGCTCGGAAAGGCCGCAGTGAAAACCGTTCAACAATAGGTTTCTAGGCTAGCCTAGGAACAGTTCCCAGGGCGACTCCCCGCGCGGGGCAGTTGCGTCAACCGATGCGGTCGTGGTCGGTGACGTCTATGT
>JBAPMH010000172.1:0-3210 GCA_049278515.1 Chthoniobacterales bacterium | reverse complement strand
ACAACAGGCGGCGGCGGAAGCGTCCAAAACGCGTTTGAATCAAAGCGGGCGGTTCAAGAATCCGATCGTGACTTTCATCGAGCCGGCGCCAGCGTTTTATCGCGCGGAAGATTATCACCAGCGCTATCTCGAGAAGCGCGGCCTGTCGCACTGCGCGCTCTGACCGCCTGGCAGGATGAATCGGGACGTTATTCGGTCGGAAAATTTCGTCCCGGACGCAGCCCAGTTCATCCTCCGCCAGGCCCAGGCCGCTCTCGCCGAGCGGGGCCAATTTCGGATCGCGCTTTCCGGCGGGAAAACGCCGCGCCCGATTTACACGGAACTGGTCCGGATCGGGCGGGAACTTCCGTGGGATCGGATAATTTTCACTTTCGGCGACGAACGATGCGTTCTACCCGACGATGAGCAAAGCAATTTCCGGATGGCGCGCGAATCACTTTTCGTGCTCGCCGGTGTGCCGGAGAAATCGATTGTCCGAATGCGCGGCGAAATCGATCCGCAAAGCGCGGCGCAGGAATATCAGGACAGGCTCGACCTCCTCGCTGCCCAACGAGACGAGACTGTTTACCGTCACGATTTAATTTTGCTCGGGATAGGCGATGACGGTCATACGGCGTCGCTGTTTCCGGGAACGGCCGCGCTCGAGGAAAACACCCGGAAAGTCGTCGCGAATTTTGTTCCGAAGTTTGAGAGCTGGCGGATCACGTTCACTTTTCCTTTGATCAACCAGGCGCGTCACGTTTGTTTTTTGGCGAACGCGCACAAAAACGCCGTCCTCCTGGAGGAAGTCGTAGCGGGCGACAAACAATTTCCGGCCGCGCGGGTCGAACCGGTCGATGGCGATCTCACCTGGATCCTGGGCGAGTCCTAGCAACGGCACGCGTTCCGCTTTCACTCGTTCATGCGCAAGATCATCGTGACCGGTTCCGCCGGTTTGATCGGCTCCGAGACGGTCAAACATTTCGCGGCCGAGGGCTATGGCGTGATCGGCATCGACAACGACATGCGCAGCCGCTTTTTCGGCGCGGAAGCCTCTACCCAAAAAACCCGCGACCGGCTGGTGGAGACAGTCGGCGATTATCAGCATCACGATCTCGATATCCGCGATGCGAATGGCGTGCGGGAACTTTTCCGGCAGCATCGGAACGACATTGCCGGCGTGGTCCATACCGCGGCCCAGCCTTCGCACGATTGGGCGGCGCGCGATCCCCAGACCGACTTTGGGGTGAATGCGAACGGGACCCTGAATCTCCTCGAAGCCGCCCGCGAAGTTTGCCCGGAGGCGCCGTTTGTTTTCACTTCGACCAACAAGGTCTATGGCGATTCGCCGAATCGTTTGCCTTTGCGCGAGCTGCCTTCGCGCTGGGAAATCGAGCCGGGCCACGAATACGAGCCCGGCATTTCGGAGACGATGAGCATCGATTACACGAAGCACTCGCTTTTTGGCGCCTCGAAAGCAGCGGCGGACATCCTGGTCCAGGAATATGGCCGTTATTTCGGCATGCCCACGGTTTCTTTCCGCGGTGGTTGCCTGACCGGCCCGGCCCACGCCGGCACCGAGCTCCACGGGTTTCTCTCCTACCTCATGATTTGCACCGTGACCGGACGGCCCTATCGCGTCTTTGGCTACGGCGGAAAACAGGTGCGCGACAATATTCACAGCGCCGACCTGGTGAGTGCGTTCGCAGCCTTCATTCGCGCCCCGCGGGCCGGGGAAGTCTATAACATCGGCGGGAGCCGCCACAGCAACTGCTCAATGCTCGAGGCGATCACGCTGTGCGAAGAAATCAGCGGCAAACGCCTGACCTGGAAGTACGAGGAAGACAACCGCATCGGTGACCACATTTGGTGGATCAGCGACGTGCGCAAATTTCAGGAACATTATCCCGAATGGAAATTCCGTTACGGCTTGCGCGAGATAATGGAGGAAATTCACGGAGCAGTTCGAGGCTAGGGAACCAACGCCCGAAGCTCTGAAGTTGTAGCGACGGCGCTCTGTCGCCGTAACGACGCGTCGTTCCAAGGCACAGCGTTTTTACGCCGACAGAGCGGCGTCGCTACAAACGGGATGCGGAACGCTCGATCCGCCTAATACTCTTCGCCTTCGTCCTTCACCGTCGGAGCCACGCGGTCCTTGACGCCGTAGGCGTGAAACATCACCGCGATCCAATAGATCGGAATCAGAAAGGCACCGAACCCGGCTGTCGCGGTTGCGGCCAGGGCCCCGGCGAGGAGCGCGCCCAGCGCGCCAACGAAAAAGAGGAGCCCAATTACTTTGTAACCCTTGTAGACGTGTCCTAATCCGGGAATCACACTCAGCATGACCGCCACGGCGTCGCTTGCCTTGCCCTCGGCGGTTTCCTCATCCGCCCGGACCCAGTCGCAATGATCGCAGGCTTCCGCATCCTTGGGAAGAATATGACCGCAAAGCGGGCAGGCCATCGTGTCGGCGGAGACCGGCGGTTCTGAAACAGGCGCGTCAGTGTATTCCAAAGTGTTCCTTCGTCTTTCTGGGAATGCCTGTTGTCATCGTTCCAAGGAGAAGGCCATCCGTCAAGAAGAGTGATTCATTTGCCGGCAATCCCAATCTCGAATCGGCAAGAATCGTTCGCCCGGTCGTCTCGGTCTGGATGTTTAGTAACAGGAAGACGTGCGGTTGCGGCGGCCAGGATGAAAAGTCCTGCGCCATTCTTGCACAACTCCCTGTTCAAGCGCGCGGGCGTTGAGTAGAAAGGACGCCGCGATGCCAACCCTGTCCCAGATGGTGGATTACTGCCGTGACCTCCTCCGCGTAGAGGAGATCGAAGATTGGCCAAATGCGTTGAATGGCCTCCAGATCGAGAACTCGGGTAACGTCACAAAATTTGGCGCCGCGGTCGATGCCTCCAGCCGGACGATTGACGCGGCGATTGAGCAGGGGATCACTTTTCTCATCGTCCATCACGGGTTGTTCTGGCCCGGATTGCAACCGCTGACCGGCGGCCGCCGGCGTCTCCTGGAGCGCGCGTTTCAAAACGATCTGGCTCTCTACAGCTCGCATCTCCCGCTCGACGTCCATTCCGTCCTCGGCAATAACGCTCAACTGGCGCGCGCGCTCGGTTTCGAAAACACGGCGCCATTCTTCAAGGAAAAGGGTCGCTGCCTGGGGCTGAAAATAAGCGCGTCCATCTCGTGCGACGCCCTCACAGCCAAGCTGGAGCAGTCGTTAGG
>JBAPMH010000171.1:0-3133 GCA_049278515.1 Chthoniobacterales bacterium | reverse complement strand
CGGTCTTTGGCGGTCTGGCCTGGACGATTCTGAAAACAAGCTCGCTCTCCCTGGCCGCGCCGGCCATGGAAGCACTCACCGTGAAACGAATCGGCGAACTGCTCATGACCAATTATGTCTGGCCCTTGCAATGCGTCGGGCTGCTCCTCACCGCCGCGCTGGTCGGCGCGCTCGTTCTCGTCATGGAGGAGAAACGTTAAGATGAAGAAAACGCCCAACGCCGAACGCCGAACGCCGAATCTCGAATGCAAAGGCTCTGCTTTGGGTATTGAGCGTTCGGCGTTGGGCGTTCGGCGTTTTCCCCCAATCCAATGACACCGACTCTCCAACTTTGCCTCCTTGTTTCGGCCGCGCTTTTCTCGATCGGCCTGCTCGCCGCCCTGAGCCGGCGGCACGCCATCTTCATTTTAATCGGCATCGAGATGATGCTGGCGGCGGCGAACCTGAACTTCATCGCCTTTTGGCGTTTCGGACCCGACCCGCAAAATCCCACCGGCGTAATGGTGGCCATTTTTTCCATCGCGATCGCTGCGGCCGAAGCCGCGGTCGGCCTCGCTCTCGTCATCGCCGTTTACCGGCATTACCGGACAACCAATGTCCGGCGGCTCGATCAACTCAAAGGATGAGCGCCTGGTTGATTGACAATTTATGGCTGGTTCCGGCCCTGCCGCTGGCGGCTTCGCTGGGCATTTTGGGCGTGGCAAATTCACGGCGCACGGCTGCCGCGGCGCTCGCCATCCTCGGCCAGGTCGGGGCCCTGATCCTGGCCATCGCCGCCTTCCTTCCGACACTCGAGGAGCCGGGCCAGCGCCTGTTTCACAATTTTACCTGGTTCACGTTTGGGGAACATGCCGTCCGGATCGGCTGGGTCCTCGATCCGCTCACCGCGGGGATGCTGGTCATGATCACATTCGTCGGCCTTTGCATCTTTGTTTTCAGCAAAGGGTACATGGCGGACGACAGGAATTTTTGCCGCTTCTTCGCCTACCTCTCCTTTTTCTCAGCCGCGATGCTCGGCGTCGTTATCGCGAACAGCCTTCTCCTCCTTTTTGTCTGCTGGGAACTGGTCGGGCTGGCCTCGTATCTGTTGATCGGGTTCTGGATTCACAAACCGAGCGCGGCGGCCGCCGCGAAGAAGGCCTTCATCACGACGCGGATCGGCGATCTCGGATTTTTTCTCGGCATCCTTTGGCTCTACGGCAGCAGCGGCACTCTTCTCTTTTACGACGACGGGAAAGGATGTCTCGAGGGTGCCGGGCTCCTGGCCATCGGGGCCAGCGCCACCTTCATTGCGCTTCTGATTTTTTCGGGCGCGGCCGGCAAGTCCGGCCAGTTTCCGCTCCATGTCTGGTTGCCGGACGCCATGGAAGGCCCCACGCCGGTCAGCGCTCTGATCCATGCCGCGACCATGGTTGCCGCCGGCGTCTTTCTGGTCGCGCGCGTCTATCCGCTCTTCTCGATTGGAGCGGTGGATGGGGTCACGCCTTCGTTAACGGTGGTCGTCTGGATTGGCGTGGTTACGTCGCTGATGGCCTCGCTCATCGCGCTCGCCCAGGCGGACATCAAGCGCATCCTGGCTTACTCCACCGTCTCGCAGCTTGGCCTGATGATGGTCTCGCTCGGCGTGGGCGGGGTCGCGGCCGGCATCATGCATTTGCTCGCCCACGGTTTTTTCAAAGCTCTTTTGTTCCTCGGCTCCGGCTCGGTAATTCATGGCTGCCACCACGAACAGGACATTCGAAAAATGGGTGGCCTGCGAAAGATCATGCCGGTGACCTTCGTGACCTACGCCATTGGCATGATGGCGTTGAGCGGGGTGCCGCTCTTTTTTGCCGGCGCCTGGACCAAGGAGGAGATCCTGCACGCCACCGCCCATTGGCCGAAGTCGCCGGCGCCGTACTACCTGATGCTCGCCGGCGTCGTCCTGACCGCGCTCTATATGACGCGCCAGATGATTTACGTTTTTTATGGCGAACGGCGATCGGCCTCGGCGCAGGCGCATGAAAGTCCGCCGGTCATGACGCGGCCACTGGTGGTGCTCGCTCTTTGCACCATCGGCCTGAGCGCGATTCTCACGCCAGCCTGGCCGTGGCTCCATAGCTACTTGTCAGGGGAGCCCGCCGAAATTGATTTCGCGCGGCTCATTCAGCCGATGCTCTTTGTTTCGCTCGGCGTTGTGGCGGCGGGGATCGGTCTGGGCGTTTTGATTTATCGGCGGGCCGGCCCCACGGATCCTTTTGAGCAAACGTTGCCTGCCTTGTTTCGCTTTCTCGAAAACAAAATGTGGCTCGACGAATTGTATGCCCACACGGTCATCGCCCTGAGCAAAACGGCGGCTCTCCTCTCGAGTTGGATGGACCGTTTCTTCTGGGATGGACTCGTCCGCGCCGTCGGCGGCATCGGCCGGATGTTCGGCGGG
The DNA here is from genome assembly GCA_049278515.1 of Chthoniobacterales bacterium. GTDB lineage: Bacteria > Verrucomicrobiota > Verrucomicrobiia > Chthoniobacterales > UBA10450 > AV80. The sequence continues at coordinate 714 of JBAPMH010000171.1, read as the reverse complement.
TTCACTGCCGGTTTCGATGAACGCGGCATCAACGCCGGCGTTAATAGCGGCGCGGCCGGGACCGGCGGGCTGGGCCGGTTGATCTCGCGACTCCATTCCGGGCAGGTCCAGGTTTATCTCGGCGCGGTCGCGGTCGGCGTGCTTGCGCTTCTTCTTTTCTTCGCATGGCTTACCTACTCACACTGCTAATTCTGCTGCCGTTGGCCGGCGCGCTTGTTGTCAGCGTCGCGCGGCCAAACGCTGCCCGCGGCATCGCCCTCGGCTTTAACCTGCTTACCGCTGCGGCTGCGTTCGTTTTATGGCGAAACTTCGACAACGCGAACGGCGCGCTCCAGTTCGTCGAGCGGCACGTCTGGATCCCTTCGATCGATGCCGAATATCTCGTCGGCCTCGACGGGTTGAGCCTGCTCCTCGTCATTCTGACCTCACTCGTTTTTCCGTTCGCCCTCCTCGCCCAACGATTGAGCCGCGGCGCCTGCGCCCTTCTCCTGGTGATGCAGGCGGCGCTCTACGGGAATTTCACCGCTCACAATTTCATCCTCTGGTTCCTCTTTTACGAGATGAGCCTCGTCCCCGGTTTCCTCCTCATCAAAATCTGGGGAGGCGCGACTCGTGATTGGGCCGCGACCAAGTTTTTCCTCTACACTTTTCTCGGCAGCGTCGCGATGCTTCTCGCCTTTCTCGGAATTTCTTTCGCGAAAGGAACCTTCGATT
>JBAPMH010000170.1:0-6019 GCA_049278515.1 Chthoniobacterales bacterium | reverse complement strand
CAATCATCCCGGTCAGTTGGCGAACGACGAAGGTGCCGCGCGCATTTTGAAATGCCCAGGTCAGGGCCCGGTTCTTTGTTGTGCAATCGGCATGGCGCGCATCGAGACAAAGTCCCGCGTGCGCTTTTCGATAGATTATTTTTCCTTCGACTGGCGCCCGGTTGGTGTGGACGTCGAACACGGAGAGAAAAATACCGACGCGCTTTTGGCGGGCGTGGACAACTTCGGGTTCATCGATCTCGCCGATGTCGGCGACAGTGCCGTCGGCCGCGGCCAGGACGGCGGCAGGATCGGTGGGAGAGACTCGCGCCGGGTCGCGGAAAAACCAGAATACGTAAACGAGCAGCAGACCGACGAGGATAAGGAGCCAGGGCAGGAAAAGAGCGCTCAGGACTGCGGCCAGCAAGAGGACCGCGAAAATCCAACGCGCTTCGTAAAGGGTTTGAAACCGCATGAGTGACGGGCAGTTTCGGGGGGGCGAGACACCCGGTCAAGCGCGCCGGAGAGCGGCCCAAAACCACGCTTCGGAGCCAGCCGCTTTCGCCCGCGCCGCCCGGGCGGGGGCGGACGCCTGCACCGGAGCGGCCTCACCCACAAAATAGTGTGCCCGGCCCTGCCCCACCCCCAAGTTGTTGCACAAAATAAGGTCCGAAAACGTCAGAATATCGGTTGTTGGAAGGCCGTTTTTCGCCTATGTTTTTCGCCGTATATGCCAGCCTCCGCTTTACGTGTTATGGACGATGAAAATTCGGATAATCAGAAACGCCAAACTGAGGCCACTGGGATCAGCCAAAGTCAGAAATACGACGCGGCTCAGATCGATAAATTAGAGGGCCTCGAGGCCGTCCGGAAGCGTCCCGGAATGTACATCGGCGACCCGGATGAGCGCGGGTTGCACCACATGGTTTTCGAGGTGCTCGACAACTCGATCGACGAGCATCTGGCCGGGTACTGCACCAAAATCGACGTCACGATCCACGTCGATGGCTCGGTTTCCGTGAAGGACAACGGCCGCGGGATTCCCGTCGATATGCATCCGAAGTTCAAGATGCCGGCCGTCGAGCTCGTCCTCACGAATTTGCACGCGGGCGGAAAATTTGGGCAGGGCGCCTACAAATATTCGGGCGGCCTGCACGGCGTCGGCGCGAAATGCGTTAACGCGCTCTCGGATTGGTTCAAAGTCGAAGTCTCGCGCGAGGGCCAGGTTCATCACATGGCGTTCGAGCGCGGCAAGACGACGCAGAAGCTCGAAGTCATCGGCGAGCTAAAGAACAAGAAACAGACCGGAACGTTGATCACGTTTTTCCCCGATCCGACGATTTTCACGATCACGACCGAGTTCAAGTTTGAACGCCTGGCCAGCCGACTGCGCGAACTGGCGTTCCTGAACCCGGGCCTCGAGATCAGCCTCGTTGATGAACGAAGCGAAGCGGGCAAGAAAGAGCTCTTCGTTTACAAGAAAGGGATCGAGGAATTCGTCCGCGAGCTGGGCGAGAACAAACAGGTCATTCATCCCAAGCCAGTGGTCCTGTCGCGCCAGCGCGATGAAGTGTTCGTCGACGTCGTCCTCCAATACAATGACAGCTACAACGACCAGATCCTTTGCTTCGCGAATTCGATTCCGAATCCGGACGGCGGCACGCATTTGACCGGGTTCCGGAGCGCTCTCACCAAAGCCGTCAACCAATACGCGAAGACGAACGGCCTGACCAAGGAGAAGGACCCGGCCATTTCCGGCGACGATGCCCGCGAGGGTTTGACCTGCGTGCTCAGCATTAAGCTGCCGAACCCGCGGTTCGAATCGCAGACCAAGGTAAAGCTCGTCAATACCGAGATCGACGGGATCGTGAACTCCGTTGTTTACGAGGGGTTGATGACCTACTTCGACCAGAATCCGCCGATTGCGCGTCGCATTTTCGAGAAGGTCTTGACGGCGGCACGGGCGCGGGAAGCCGCTCGCAAAGCGCGCGAGACGATCCGCAAAGGCGCGCTGACTGGCGGCGGACTTCCGGGAAAGCTCGCCGATTGTTCGGAGCGCGATCCGGATTTGACCGAGCTTTATATCGTCGAGGGTGATTCAGCCGGCGGTTCGGCCAAGCAGGGACGCGATCGCCGCTATCAGGCGATCCTTCCGATCCGCGGCAAACTGATCAACGTCGAGAAAGCGCGCATCGACCAGTTTCTCAAGAACACCGAAATCCAGTCGATGATCACTGCGATCGGGACCGGTATTGGGAAACCGAAGGAAGACATCGAAGGCGTCGCGAAGAGCAAGGACGAAACGACCTTCGATATTTCGAAATTACGCTACGGCCGCATCATCATCATGACCGACGCCGACGTCGACGGCTCCCATATTCGGACCCTCCTCCTGACGTTTTTCTATCGCCAGATGACCGAGCTTGTCCGCGCGGGAAAAATCTACATTGCGCAACCGCCGCTCTATCAGATCAAGCGAAAGAAGCGCGAGGAATACGTGGACGACGACGTGCAGCTGAACAAGATCCTCATCACGCTCGGCGCCGAGGACGTCCGCTTGAAGAATCTCGCGGACGACAAGGAGCTTTCAGCCGCGCAGTTGAAAGACATTCTCGAATCGCTCGAGAAGCTCGCGAAGCTGAGCGAATCGATCCGCCGGCATGGCGGCGATTTCGAAAGCTTTCTCGGCGAACGTGGGAAGAAAACCGGCAAGCTCCCGGCCTACCTCGTCAAGGTCCGGGACGGCAACGAGGAGATGGTCCATTATTTTCACGAGGAAAAAGAGGTCCGGAAGTTCAACCAGGATAATTTCGACTTGAATCTTTTCGAGGACGAGACGCAGCAGCAGGAACTCCTGCCCTTGGCGGCCCCGGCAGCCGCGAAGACGAATGGCGCCAGCCGCCGCCGCGCGAAGCTGGTCGAGCTCCACGAATCAACCACAATTCAAAAAATCATGAGCGAGCTGGCCCGGAAAGGATTGCAGGTCGATCATTACGCCGCCGCCGACCGCCCGATCTTTGAATTGATCGAAGGCGAAGGCGACAAGGCCACGGTCCATCCCCTCTTCTCGATCCCGGAGATCCACCAAAAGATCGTCGAGATCGGCCGGCGCGGCGTGCAGATCAAGCGGTTCAAAGGCCTCGGTGAAATGAACGCCAAGGAACTGTTCAACACCACGATGGACCCGGAAAAGCGCAAGCTCCTCAAAGTCGATCTGAACGACGACAACGCCGTCGACGCCGACAAAATGTTCACCATCCTGATGGGCGACGTCGTCGAACCGCGGCGCCAGTTCATCGAGGACAACGCCTTAAACGTCCGAAATCTGGACGTGTGAGTCGAGATGACTAACTCGTTGTTCGTCATTCATTCGTCATTCGTCATTTTAATCCCGTGTATAACCCGAACGAAAAAATAGAGCTGATCAACGTAGCCGAGGAGGTCTCGAGGTCGTTCCTCGACTACTCCATGTCGGTCATCATCTCGCGGGCTTTGCCGGACGCGCGGGACGGGCTGAAGCCATCGCAGCGGCGCATCCTCTATGCGATGCAACAGCTGTCCCTTTATCCCGGCCGAAAGCCATACAAGTGCGCTAAGATCTGCGGCGATACGAGCGGTAACTATCACCCCCACGGTGAGGCCGTGATCTACCCCACTCTCGTCCATATGGCTCAATCCTGGGCCATGCGCGAGATCCTAGTCGAAGGTCAGGGTAACTTCGGATCGGTCGAAGGCGACCCGCCTGCAGCGATGCGGTACACCGAGGCACGCATGACCCATCTCGGCGCCGCCCTGATGACGGACATGGACAAGGACACGGTCGACTTTGTCCCGAATTACGATGAGCGCCTGACTGAGCCGACGGTTTTTCCCGCTGCCTTTCCCAACATGCTCGTCAACGGTGCGACGGGCATTGCCGTCGGCATGGCGACGAACATGCCGCCGCACAATCTCGGTGAAGTGATCGATGGCATCTGCGCCCAGATCGACGATCCGGATATCACGATCGACGACCTGAGGAAGCACGTGAAGGGGCCGGATTTTCCCACGGGCTGCGCGATCCTCGGCTTAGCCGGTATCAAACAGTATCTCGAAACCGGCCGGGGCAGCATGAAGGTCCGCGGCAAGGCAGGCGTCGAGGAATTAAAGGGCAACCGCGAGCAGATCATCATCACCGAGATTCCTTACAACGTGAACCGCGCGACGTTGGTCGAACGCATTGCCGACCTGGTGAATGACAAGGTGCTGAGCGACATCACCGCCATCCGCGACGAATCGGACGAGAACACCCGGGTCGTGATCGAGCTGAAACGGGACGCGAACCCAAAGATCGTCATCAACAACCTTTATAAGCACACCGCGCTGGAGAGCTCGTTCGCGGTCAACATGCTGGCGATCGATCATGGGCGGCCGAAATTGCTGCCGCTTAAGCTGGCGAATCAGGCCTACATCGATCACCGCCGCGAGGTGGTCCTCCGCCGGACCCGTTTCGAGCTGCGCAAGGCCGAGGAACGCGCCGAGACCCTCGAAGGTTACCTGATCGCGCTCGCGAACCTCGACGAGTTCATCCGGATCATTCGCGGATCGGCGAACCGGGATGAAGCGCGGGTGAAATTGCTCGCCTTCGAGTTTACCCGGAAACAGGTCGAGAAAATCGGCATCCTGATCCGGAACGAAGCGCGTTTGATCGACGGCCGTTATGCCTTCAGCGAACACCAGGCTAACCAGATCCTCGACCTGCGCCTGTATCAGCTCACGGGACTTGAGCGCGAAAAGCTCGAGAAAGAATACGGCGAGTTGATCGAGACGATCAAAGACCTGCGCGACATTCTCGCGAAAGAATCGCGCGTCTTCCAGATCATCAAGAAGGAGCTGCGCGAGATCCGCGACAAGCACGCCTCGCCACGCCTGACCCAGCTCGTGCCTGACGAGGGCGAGATCAACATGGAGGACCTGATCGCGAACGAGGGTTGCATCATCAGCATCACTCACGGCGGGTTCATCAAGCGGACGGCGGTCAGCGCGTTCCGGGCCCAGCGGCGCGGCGGCAAAGGCGTCATCGGGATGACGACGCGCGAGGGGGCGACCGAAGAAGAGGAAGGCGATTTCATCGAGCATCTCTTCACCGCCACCACGCATGATTACCTGATGTTCTTTACGGAATCAGGCCGCGCTTACGTCGAAAAAGTTTACGAAATCCCGGAGATGGGGCGGGCGGCGAAGGGGCGTTCCATCGCGAACCTACTCGAGTTGCGGGCGGACGAAAAAATCGCGGCGACCATTCGCATCCAATCGAAGAGTTCCGGAACAGGAGCGGCTCAGGTCGACGAAACCTGGGATGAAAAACTCCATATCGTTTTCGCAACTCGGTCAGGCATCGTGAAGAAATCGAACCTGTCCGACTACAGCAACGTCCGGAAAGGCGGCATCATCGCGATCCAGATCGAAGAGGGCGACCGGCTGATCGACGCCAAGCTAACCCTCGGCGACAACGAAATCGTGCTGATCACCAAGGAAGGCATGAGCCTCCGTTTCCACGAAGAGCAACTGCGCGATCAGGGACGAAACACCGTGGGCGTCTGGGGGATTCGGCCCGAGAAAGGCGACCTGGTCGTCGCCATCGCGATCGTCAACCCGAACGCGATGCTGCTGGTCGCAGGTGAAAATGGAATCGGGAAACGGACGCCATTCGACGATTACCGCTGCCAGTCGCGCGGAGGCAAGGGCATCATCACGATGAAGACCGGCGAAAAGACCGGCAATGTAGTCGGTGCGCTCAGCGTGACCGAAAGCGATGAGCTAATGCTCATCACCACCAAGGGCCAGATGGTCCGGACTCGCGTCAGCGAAATCCGGGCGGTGGGCCGGAACACCATGGGCGTAAAGCTGATGGATCTGCGCGGAGCGGAGAAGCTTCAGGCGATCGCCCCGGTGGTGAGCCAGGAAAGCGCGGAAGTCGAAGCCGACGCCGCGCCGGCCGAAAAATAGCCGGCCAACGAAAACAGCCCGCCCATTACCCCCCGATGGAGTGGCTCGATGT
>JBAPMH010000169.1:0-9541 GCA_049278515.1 Chthoniobacterales bacterium | reverse complement strand
ATTTCAACAAACGCATGAGTTCGACCTTGTCCCATTGCGTCATCGCCAAGACTTCGCCGATGGTGCTGCCTTCGATCACTTCCTCGATGTACCAGCCCAGTTCCTCGTCCGGATCGAGAAAGACATGGGCCTCGGTCACGCGCCCAAACAGATTGTGCAGGTCGCCCATGATGTCCTGGTAGGCGCCCACCATGAAGACGCCGAGATAATAAATTTCCCCCGGGATAATCCGATGGAGCGGCAGGGTGTCTTTCACGTCCTGCAAATCGATGAACTTCGAGACCTTGCCGTCGGAATCGCAGGTGATATCCACGAGCATGCCGTTGCGATCGGGCGGCGTGGTCAACCGATGGATCGGCATGATCGGGAACAACTGGCCGAGCGCCCAGTGGTCGAGAAGAGATTGGAACACAGAGAAGTTGCAGATGTATTGATCGCCGAGCGAAGTCTCCAGCTCCTTCACTTCCTCGGGCACAAAGCGCAGCCCGCGATGCATGTTGACGATCTGCTGGGCGAGCTGCCAGTAAACGCAGTCGAGCTTCGCCTTCGATTCGAGATCGAGCAGGCCGAGCGTGAACGTCTGCTGCGCTTCTTCCTTTATCTGCTGGATGTCGTGAAGGCTTTCCAGGCGATTGCCGCGCTTGAGCCGCTGCTTCACGTCGAGGATGTCGCGGACAAGCTTGTGGTCCTTCTCGGCCGCCTCGACTTTCAGTTTCGGCGCGGTTTTTTCTATGGAACTGAAGGCCTCGACGACGAGGACCGAATGATGGGCCACGATCGCGCGCCCCCCTTCGCTCACGATCGCCGGATGCGGGACATTTTCCGAATCGCAGACATCCATCACATTCCAGATCACGTCGTTGGCATATTCCTGGAGCGAATAATTCGCGGAGCTGTCGAAATCGCTCCGGGACCCATCGTAATCGACCCCGAGTCCGCCGCCGACATCGAGATAACCGAGCTCATGCCCGAGCTGGCAGAGCTTGGCGTAGTAGCGGGCCGCTTCGCGCACGGCGCGTTTGATGGTCGAAATATCGGGAACCTGCGAGCCGACATGGAAATGAACGAGCTTGAAGCAATGCCCCAGCCCGGCAGCCTTCAACATTTCACTCGCCGCGACGAGACTGGTGGTATCGAGCCCGAACTTCGCGTTCTCGCCCCCGCTCGGCGACCATTTTCCGGACCCTTTGCTATAGAGACGAACGCGAATGCCGATGAGCGGCTCGACGCCCACTTCCTTCGAAGCGCGGATGGCCTGCTCCAGCTCCTCGAGCTTTTCCACCACAATGATGACCGACTTGCCGAGCTTGCGGCCCAGAAGGGCGATGCGAATGAAAGCGCGATCCTTGTAGCCGTTGCAGATGATGAGGCTCTCGGGATCCTTGTGCATGGCCAGGGCAGCGACCAATTCCGGCTTGCTCCCCGCTTCGAGCCCGAAATGAAATTCCTGCCCCGCGTCGACGATCTCCTCGATCACCTCTCGCAGCTGGTTCACCTTGATCGGGAAAACCCCCCGGTAATGATTCTTGTAACCGAATTCTTCGATCGCCTTCCGGAACGCGCAGTTCACCGATTCCACCCGGTGCCGGAGCAAATCCTGAAACCGGATGACGAGCGGAAAGCCGAGCCCGCGATCACGCGCTTCGTTGACGACGTCGAGAATGTCGATCGAGCCGCCTTTTTCCTGGAGCGGGCGGACCTCGACATTCCCCGCGCCATTAACTGTGAAGTAACCCGTCCCCCAGCCGTCAACGTTGTAGGTGGAAATAGCAGCCTCGACGTCCCACTCGTTCTTCATTTTTCAGGCGCGGCAGCCGCCGCAGAGCGATAATCAATCACGGTGGCGGACATGCAAGTCCGCATCGCGAAAATCTCTCCGCGTGCCTGCTCGTGCTCGTGCCCGAAACAAAACAGATCGAGCACGAGCAGGAGCACGAGCACGATTACGATTACGATGGGGAGGTCGGCTTGTTTTTCCCATCGCCGCTGATACGGTTTGCGCGGATGAACAAAACGGTCATCGAGGTGCAGGTCCGGGCGGTTTTGCCCACCAGCGGCGGCTGCGCGGTTTTCCTCGGCAACAACGACAAGGTGTTCATCATTTACGTCGATCAAACCGTCGGCAGCGCCATCACCATGTTCATGCGCGACGTCTCCAAGGAGCGTCCCCTCACCCACGATTTGATGGGCCACCTCATGACCGCTCTGGGCGCGAAAGTGGAGCGCGTTATCATCAACGACCTGAAGAACGCCACCTATTATGCGCGCATGATCATCCGCGCGGAAAACGAACTGCAGCAGAAGAAAATCATCGAGCTGGATGGCCGGCCGAGCGATTGCATTGCGATGGCGACGCAGCAGAAGGCGCCGATGTACGTCAGCCAGGACGTCTGGGATGAGGTGGACGACATGAGCGATGTCCTCCGCAAGATGGAGGAGGATGGTCTCAAGCCGGACATCGAATCGGAGTCCGAATCCGAATCGAGCGAGGAAGAGTGAATGGTGATCGGTGACTAGTGAATGGCGTTGCTGGCGCGCTCGCCTCTATTCACCAGTCACTGATCACTATTCACAGTTGCTCGGCGCTAGCCGAGCAATTCCCCGTACCGCGCCTGGGCCATTTCGAGGCAGCGGGCCAAAATCGCCGAGGGCGTATCGAGCTCCATCACTTCCTCGACCAGTTTCTGGCACTCGGTATGAGTTAAACTTTGGACGGCGCGTTTTACCCGCGGAACAACGGAAGCCCCCACGCTCAGTTCGTCCATGCCCAGACCAAGAAGAAGCGGCGTCAAGGCGAGATCACCGGCCATTTCCCCGCAGACGCCCACCCAGATGTCATGCGCATGCGCGGCGTCCGCCGTCATTTTGAGAAGCCGCAAGACAGCCGGATGAGTCGGCTCGTAGAGATGCGCCACTTGCTCGTTCACCCGGTCCACCGCCAGCGTATATTGAATGAGGTCGTTCGTGCCGATACTAAAAAAATCGATCTCGCGCGCCAGACGCTCGGCGCACATCGCAGCGCCCGGGATTTCGATCATCGCGCCGACTTCGGTTTTGGGATCGAACTCCTGACCTTCACTTTTCAACTCCGCCTTGCATTCTTCGAAAACGGCCAGGGCGCGGCGTAATTCCTCGAGCCCTGAGATCATTGGAAACATGATCTTCACATTCCCCACGGCGCTCGCCCGAATGATGGCGCGGAGTTGCGCCTTGAAAATATCGACCCGCTCGAGGGAAAAACGGATCGCGCGATGACCCAGGAAAGGATTCATCTCGTCGCCTGAGTCCAGCGCCCCGGCCACCTTGTCGCCACCCAGATCGAACGTGCGGATGATGAGCGGATGAGGCTGCACCTGCTCGGCAACTTTCCGGTAAGTGGCGTATTGCTCCTCCTCGCTGGGGAGTGTCGTGCGGTTGAGGTAAAGAAATTCCGTGCGGTAAAGGCCAATCCCTTCGGCGCCGTTGCGCGGGGCGGCTTCCACTTCATCCGGCAGCTCGATGTTGGCTGAGAGAACAATGTGGCGGCCATCCCTGGTCGTCGATTTGGTCTCGCGCAGCCCGGTGAGTTGCTCGGCGACGAGCGATCTCCTGTGTTCCAGTTCGCCGTAATGCCAGAGCGTCTCCGGTTTTGGATCCAGGATGAGAAGCCCGTTGTAACCGTCAATGAGCGCTTCCTGGCCGGTCTGGAGTTTGTCCGTGGCGTCGTGCAATCCGACGATCGCCGGAATTCCCAGGGAACGCGCCATGATCGCCGTATGAGAGGTGCGACTGCCCAGATCGGTTGCGAGACCGATCGTGTGTTCGCGGTTCATCGTGGCTGTATCCGAGGGCGTGATGTTGTGGGCCACGAGAATGTGCCGATGCGTCAAACTCAGGAAATCCTTGGGCGCTTTCCCCTGCAGGTTCCGGACGACGCGGCGGGTGACATCCTGGATATCGAGGGCGCGCTCGCGCAAATAGGGATCGTCGATCTGGCTCAAGGTGTCGGCATAATGGGTCGCCACCTGCTGGAAAACGAATTCGACATTGCAGAGATCGGTTTGAAGTTTGCGGAGCACTTCGTCGATCAAAGTGCGGTCTTCCACGACCAGGAGGTGCGCATCGAAAATGCCGGCGTCCTTCGCCCCGATTGATTGCGCAATGCGCTCCTGCATCTCGAGAATCTGCGAACGCGTCTGAATCAAGGCCGTTTCGAACCGGCCGATCTCGTTCGGAATTTCGGAGGGCTCGATCCGATGCCGCGCCACTTCATCGCCGTCATCGCGAATGACATGGAGCGTTCCGCGGGAAACGCCGGGCGAAACTCCCACGCCCTGGAAGCGAGTCTCCTCTTTCGCGTGATCGCCGCTCATCAAAAGAGCATATCGCGCGTGTCAAGGTGGAAGCCCGTTGAACCTGCAGCCGGGATCGTTTGATCCCGGTAAGACAGGGAATCGAAGCTGCCGGGATCTCCGATCCCGGCTTCAGTCAATCCTCGTCGAACTTCCTCTGGATCAAATCCTCCAGCTCCTCCAACACCTTGTCGGCATCCGGGCCTTCGCAGCGAATCGTCAGTTTGGACCCCTGCCCGGCTGCCAGCATCATCAGGCCCATAATGCTTTTCCCGTTGATCCTTTCGCCTTCGCCTTCCTTCTCCACCCAAACGTCAGAGCGGTACCGGCTCGCAATCCGAACGAAATGCGCCGCGGGCCGCGCATGCAGACCGAGCCGGTTAATGATCGTGATCTCCTTTTCGAGTTTCTGGGCCGGGCCCTGCGATCTCCGATTCAAAAGTCCCATTAGCTTTCCTTTGTCGCCATTACATTGAGCAGCTTATCGCTGAATTCCACTGCGCTGTTTCGTCCCAGACCTTTCAATTTCTGGTCCATCGCCGCAACTTCGATCAACCGCGGAATATCGCGCCCCGGGCGAACCGGAATGGTAATATGCGGCACCTGCAACTTTAGAATCTCGTAAAATTCCTGGTCGAGTCCAATCCGATCGACCTCCTCCTCCTTGAGTTCCTGCCAGTCCCGCAGCGTCACCACCAGGTCGAGCCGCTTCTCAATCCGGATACTCCCGATGCCGAAGATCGAGGCCACGTTGATGATTCCGATGCCACGCACTTCCATGTGGTAACGGGTCAGGTCGGGCGCGGTGGCCATCAACTCGCGGCCTTCGAGCGATTTCACCCGGGTGACGTCGTCGGCCACCAGGCTGTAGCCGCGCTCGATCAAACCGAGCACCGCTTCGCTTTTCCCGATGCCGCTTTGCCCCCGGATGAGCACCCCCACTCCAAGAATATCGACCATGCTGCCGAACTCCGTCACCGTCGGCGAAAAATCGACCTCCATGGCGATCGTCGCCGCATTGATGAAGCGCATCGTCACCAGCGGAGTGCGAAAAACCGCCACTTGCTCCTCTTCCGCCACCGCCAGTAAATCTGGATCGAGATGCGCTCCCCGGGAGGTAACCAGGCAGGGAATCTTCTGCCCGCACAAAGCGCGGAAACGCTGGATCCGCGTCCGGGCGGTGAGGCTTTTCAGGTAAGATTGTTCGGCCGCGCCGAGGACCTGCACCCGTTTCTCGGCAAAGTAATTGTAGAATCCCGAAAGGGCCAGGCCGGGACGGTTAATCGTCGGTTCCCGAATCTTGCGATGAAAGCCGACCCGCTTTCCCTCGAGCTTCAGCTGGAGCTTGGCGCCGTGGGCCTGATAGAAACTCTCGACCGTGACGACGGGTATATTCTTCCGCTGATCGCTCCCGGAAGTGATCGCCTGCGTTATCGGTTTGTCGGCCATGGACGCGAAATACGTGTATCGCGTTCCGGCGGGAATTGCCACCGCTCATCGCGCGCCAGATTTCAGGCAACGCAGGAAAAGACCGCGCAGAAGTGACAGAGGGTACCGGCAAGCACGAAGAGATGCCACACGAAGTGATTGTAACGCCGCCGCTCGTTGACAAAAAAGATGACGCCTCCCGTATAAGCTACTCCGCCGGCGAAAAGCCAAATCAACGTTTCCACCGGCACCGCGCCTGCAAGCGGCCGGGCGGCAATCAAAATGAGCCAACCCATTCCCAGATAAAGCGAGAGGGAGAGTTTTTTTCGGCGGAGGCCGCTGAACAGTTTCATGAGCACGCCGCAAATGGCGAAGATCCAAATAAGCGCGAAAATGGCCCATCCCCAGGGACCGCGAAGCGGGCCGAGGGTGAAGGGCGAATACGTTCCCGCGATCAGAAGGAAGATCGCCGAGTGATCGATCACCTGTAAAACGCATTTGAGGCGCGTTTGCGGCCAGGCATGATAAGCCGTGGAGCAAAGATAGAGGAACAGCATCGTGACCACGAAAAGAATTGTTCCGAGAAGAAAGAGGGTGTTTTCGTGCCGGGCCGCCGTGATAACGAGAAACGGGCCGGCGACGAGCGCCGCCGCCAGCCCCAACCCGTGGCTGACACTATTTGCCACCTCCTCAGCCCGGGATTGCGTCCAGTTCGGCGCTGCAAATAGTTCGTCGATGGCCTTCATGATAACGCCTGCCGGTCACCAAACATCGCCGTCTCATAGCGAAACATTCATTTCGTGAAAAGCACCATCCGCGGGTCAGCGCCACTCAAGACCATTTTTTTCGACGCCGCCGGCACACTCATTTACCTGCCGAAGAGCGTGGGCCATCACTATGCCTTGGTGGCCCATCGAATAGGCCTGAAGCTCGACGAGGCTGCCCTCGATCGAGCCTTTGTCGCTTCCTGGAAGCAAATGCCCACGCGACCTGCCATCGACGGTCCGCGCGACGACGATGACAAAGGCTGGTGGTGTGACTTAGTCGCCCGGGTCATCGACAAGGTGGCTCCGGGAACGAGCGAATTGGACCGCGACGCATTTTTTGAAGCGGCCTATTCGCATTTTGCCGAAGCTGGCGTCTGGGAGCTATATCCGGAGGTTGTGGAGGTCTTGGAGTCACTGAAACCCCATTTTGATCTTGCCGTGATCTCCAATTTCGACGGCCGTCTCCGTATGATTCTCGAGCAACTCGCCGTTTCCCAATTCTTCTCGCACATTTTTCTCTCGAGTGAACTGGGCGCCGATAAGCCCGATCCGGCGATCTATCGTCGCGCTTTGAAACTTTGCGCCGCGGAGGCCGAGCAAGTCCTGCACGCCGGTGACGATCCAGTCCGCGATTGGCGGGGAGCGGCCGAGGCCGGATTGTCGATTTTTCGCCTGGAACGTCCCAAAAACTCGCTCCGCGATTTATTGGCGATCTTCTAGAGGCGGTCTACGTGCGGCGAGTGGGTGCCGATAACTCTCGACATAATTTCGCGTTGTGCGTAATCATGCGGGCCCCCGGAATCGTTGCCGCCAAGCCCATGCCTATGAAGCCGAAGTTCAATCTCCTGCTCCCTTTTCTGTTCCTCGCGTTGTCGGCCCTCCTGGTGCCGCGCGCAATGGCTGTCTCACCCAACATAGTCATCAGCCAGGTTTACGGCGGCGCCGGCTGCGGCACGGCAGGTTGTTCCACCTACCAGAACGATTTCATTGAGATCTTCAACCGAGGCAGTTCGCCGGTAAGCGTTAACGGGTGGTCGGTCCAGTACGCCGCGGCCACGGGCACAACCTGGCAAGTAACCAATCTGCCAAACGTCTCGATTCCGGCGGGCGGTTATCTTCTCGTCGCGGAGGCATCAGGGGCAAATGGCGTAAGCCCTCTGCCGACGCCGGACGTAACGGGCACTATCGCCATGAGTGCCACCGCCGGAAAGGTCGCCCTTGTGAACAACACCACGGCATTGGTCGGCGCGTGTCCGGGTGGAGCAACCATCGTCGATTTCGTCGGTTACGGGGCGACTGCCAATTGCAGCGAGACAGCGAACGCGCCCGCCCCCAGCACGACGACCGCTGATGTCCGCGGCGGGGGCGGCTGCACCGAAACGGACAACAACTCGACCGATTTCCAGAGCCTCAGTCCGAACCCACGGAATAGTGCAACTCCACTGCAGCCTTGTTCCGGAGCAACGCCAACACCTACTGTCTCGCCAACGCCGACAGCGACCACCACACCAACCCCTTCCCCTACGGCCACCGCGACGCCTGGAGCGGTGCGCATCCATGACATTCAGGGGGCCGCTCACCTTTCGCCTATGGCCGGCCAAGCGGTGGCGAATGTTCCGGGCATCGTTACGGCCACGTTTTCCAACGGCTTTTACCTGCAGGATCCCAACCCAGACGCCAACGACGCGACGTCTGAGGGTGTCTTCGTTTTCACGTCATCGGCTCCCACCGTAAATGTCGGAGACGCAATTCTGGTTGGTGGGACGGTGTCCGAGTTCCGCGCCGGCGGTGCTGGTTCGACTAACCTGACGATCACGGAGATTGGATCACCGACCATATCAGTGCAATCAACCGGCAATCCTTTGCCGGCGCCGACCGTTATCGGGACGGGCGGGCACATCCCGCCGACGACCGTCATCGAGGATGACGCGTCCGGCAGCGTCGAGACAAGCGGGGTATTCGATCCTGCCAGTGATGGAATTGATTTCTACGAGAGCCTTGAAGCGATGCGCGTCCAAATCAATAACGCCGTCGCGGTAGGCCCGACGTCCTCTTTCGCCGAGATACCGGTGCTTTCGGATGATGGCGCGAACGCAAGCATCCGAACTACGCGAGGAGGCATCGTCGTGCGAGCAACTGACTTTAACCCGGAACGAGTGCTTCTGGCCGATGGGGTCTTTGCGGTTCCCACCGTCCACGTTGGCGATCATTTCAGCGGCCCAATTGTCGGCGTGCTGGATTATACCTTTGGGAATTTCAAGCTGAAGATCACCCAATTCGTTACCGCGGTTCCGGCAGGCTTGGCCCAGGAAACGACTGCCATTCCCACGGCCACCCAGCTGGCGATCGCTACCTTCAATGTCGAGAACCTCGATCCGGGCGATCCGCCGGCGAAGTTCGCTGCGCTGGCAAGTTTGATCGTCAACAATCTGCGGTCTCCCGACCTCATCGCGGTTGAAGAGATTCAGGATAACAACGGGCCGACTAACGACTCCGTTGTTGATGCCACCGTAACCTTCAACACGCTTATCTCAGCGATCCAATCCGCCGGCGGCCCGACCTATGTTTTCCGGCAAATCAATCCGGTGGATGATCAGGATGGTGGCGAACCCGGCGGCAATATTCGGGTCGGCTTCCTTTTCCGCACCGATCGCGGGCTCGCCTTCACAGACCGTGCCGGCGGGTGTTCAACCTGCGCCACCACCGTAGGGAACGGCCCATCGGGGGTGGAGCTCTCCTTTAGTCCGGGCCGCGTCGACCCCACTAACAGCGCTTTCAACGCCAGCCGAAAGCCGCTCGCGGGTGAATTCACTTTTAATGGCCAGAAGTTGTTCGTCATCGGCAATCACTTCAATTCGAAGGGCGGCGACGATCCACTCTTTGGCCGGTTCCAGCCTCCTACTCTCAGTTCCGAGACCCAGCGCAATCAACAAGCGCAGATCGTCAACAATTTCGTGGATAGCATTCTGGCCCTGAACGCGAACGCAAAAATCGTCGTCCTGGGCGATCTCAATG
>JBAPMH010000168.1:0-1633 GCA_049278515.1 Chthoniobacterales bacterium | reverse complement strand
GCTCGATCCTTCCTGGCAATTTCCGTGGCCAGCAAGTCACCGTCCAGGATATGTTCGAGGCCGTCGGCAAGCACTCCGTTGGTGAGATGTCCGACGCTGACCTCGACGAGATCGAGCGGGTCGCATGCCCTTCTGCAGGCGCGTGCGGAGCACAATTCACCGCCAACACCATGGCGACCGTGTCCGAGGCGATCGGCCTCGCGCTGCCCTATTCGGCCGGCGCGCCCGCGCCCTACGAGATCAGGGACCGCTTCTGCACGGCGGCCGGCGCGAAAGTCATGGACCTGCTCGCGCGGAACATCCGTCCGCGCGACATTGTCACCAGGAAATCGCTGGAGAATTCCGCGGCCGTCGTCGCGGCCACCGGCGGCTCGACCAACGCGGCGCTGCATCTGCCGGCCATCGCCCATGAATGCGGTATCGACTTCGACCTGTTCGCCGTCGCCGAAGTCTTGAAACGGACACCTTATATCGCGGATTTGAAACCGTCCGGCCGCTATGTCGCCAAGGACCTGTTCGAAGCTGGCGGCGTGCCGCTCGTGCTCAAGACCCTTCTCGACCATGGCTATCTTCACGGCGAGTGCATGACAGTCACGGGACGGAGCATGAAGGACAATCTCGCCAAGGTGAAGTGGAACCCCGATCAAGACGTGGTGCGCTCGGCGGACAAGCCGCTGTCGCCGACCGGCGGCGTGGTCGGGCTGAAGGGCTCGCTCGCGCCCGACGGCGCCATCGTCAAGGTCGCCGGCATGAAGGGGCAAAAATTCCGCGGGGCTGCCCGCTGCTTCGATTGCGAGGAAGACGCCTTCGCCGCCGTGAGCGCCAAGCGATACCAGGAAGGCGATGTGTTCGTCATCCGCTACGAGGGCCCGAAAGGCGGCCCCGGCATGCGCGAGATGCTGTCGACGACAGCGGCGATCTACGGCCAGGGCATGGGCGACAAAGTTGCGCTCATCACCGACGGCCGCTTCTCCGGGGCCACGCGTGGCTTCTGTGTGGGCCATGTCGGGCCGGAGGCGGCGGTTGGCGGACCGATCGGTCTCCTGCGCGACGGCGACATGATCGTCATCGACGCGGAGAAGGGAACGCTCGACGTCGAGCTTGACGACGCCGAGCTGAAGCGGCGGGCGAAGGCGTGGAAGGCCCGCCCGCATTCGTTCAAGAGTGGGTATCTGTGGAAATACGCCAACGAGGTTGGGCCGGCCCGCACGGGTGCGGTGACCCATCCCGGCGGTGGCGTGGAAGCGGCGTGCTATGCTGATGTGTAACAGGCTGGCGCTCGGTGCCTTCGGCGCCGTGCTCGTGTTGGGCCTCTCTCCCGTCCAGGCGGGCGGCGACGAGCCGACCCCGTATACCTCGGCGACCGAGGCCTACCGGCAAGGAACCAGCTCGCTCAAGTCGGGTCAGACCGCGGCCTCGCTGCCTGCGCTCGAATATGCGGCGAAGCGCGGCGTGCTCGGCGCCCAGCTCAAGCTTGCGCGTATCTACGCCACCGGACGCGACAGCGTGGCGGAAGACGACAGCAAGGCCTTCGGTTACTTCCAGCAGATTGCCGACCAGCAGGCCGATATCAGCCCGTCAAGCCCGATCGCCAAATACGCGGCGGAGGCCTTCGTCGCGCTCGGTCAATATT
>JBAPMH010000167.1:0-1834 GCA_049278515.1 Chthoniobacterales bacterium | reverse complement strand
GTGTGGACCGCAGTTCGAATCCAGTTCAGTCAGCCACCTAGTCACTGATTCTTAGGCTCTCTCGCGACCCTCACCTGGCGAGGTGCTCGTAAGTTCCCGCTCTTGACGTCCTTCGGCGTGGGCGCGTAGCTGTCCCGGTGTCCCGCTCCGTCCGCGTCCCGGCGGTGTTTCCCGGTTGCGGACCTCATCGAGAACTTACTTCTGCCTGGTGTGTTCGCCAGGCCAATGCCAAGCCGAGTTGTAGTGCCGCGCTGGTCGCAGCATTAACCAGGATCCCGGCGTAGGTGGGAAACGCGAGCGGAACACGAGCCAACTCGTCCACCCGAATCCCCGCGGCAATGGCTATCGCTGCCACCTGGACGATATCCACCGCGCGTTCACCAATAACATGGCAGCCTAATATCTCAGCGGTCTTGCGGTCGACGACCAGTTTGCAAAATCCGAACTTACGCCCATCGATAATCGTGCGCGTGGTCGAATTGAAGTGAACAATCGCGGTCATGACATCATGCGTTTCACGGGCTTTCTTTTCCGTTAGGCCCACTGACGCATACTCCGGTTCCGTGAAGCTACCAGCAGGACTCACGCGGACTCCAACTGGCATCATGGTACTTTGCAGGGCGTTGGAAGCCGCAACGAAGCCGTCCTGTATCGCCTCAGGTACAAGCATCAGGCGACCAGTGATGTCCCCAGCCGCGAAGATATGAGACGCGGTCGTCCGCAGATATTGATCGACCTTCACGAATCCTCGCTGATCGAGCTCAACGCTTGCCGCTGCGAGTCTCAACCCACCGGTATCGGCTGCCCAGCCTACCGCCACGATCGCAAGCGTCGCCTCGACGCTGTCGCGCTTGCCGTCCTTGGAGAAGTTCATTCGTACGCCCATCGAGGTTTTCTCGTATGACTCGATAGTCCCGAAGTTTTCTCGCACCACCATGCCTGACTCACGAAACGCCGCCGCCGCCGCCGCCGCTATATCTTCATCCTCAGTCATCAGAATGCGCGGGGCTGCCTCGTAGAGTTGGATTCGTGAGCCGAACGCATTAAAGATCGAGGCAACCTGCACCCCTGTCGCCCCTGCACCGATGATCAAGATCGAAGGTGGCGCAGACTTCAAGTCCCAGGCGTCGCTATGGGTGCTTGTTAACTCGAAGCCGGGCACAGGCAGGCGCCGGCTCACGCCGCCAGTGCAAATGATGAATTTTTCGGCCCGAAGCCGTAGCCCGCCTTCGGTTTCGATGGTGTGCTGGTCTGCAAAACGTGCAGTCCCGGCCTTCTCGTGGAGGGTCACCCCCAGGGAATCAAACTTCCGGCGCATGGAAGAATGCTCGCGCACATCGCTGACGACCTCGCGCACGCGCGCAAGCAGCCTGGCATAATCCAGCGCCGGCTCGTTCACGCCGATACCGTATTGACCTAACTGTCGAACGTCCCGGATCAGCCGTGCGGCATGCGCCAGGGTCCGCACTGGAACCGGTCCGTCATTGGCGGCCATGCCACCAAATTCATCGCGAGCTATTAGCGCGGTCTGCGCGCCCAATTCCGCAGCCCGCAGGGCGGCGATCATACCCGCCGGGCCCGCGCCAATAACAATGAGGTCCACCTGATCTGAGCTCATGACGCTCCCGGGTTGGAGTTGGCCTTCGCTGTTTCAGACTGCAGCCACGCCGCTATGGACGAACCCTGCACCCGTACGGTGCGGAAGGCGCCCGACGTGCGGAGACATTACGACCTTGTCCGTCCTTCCCCGGTAGGTTCCAAGCGGTGTTTCCGCGCGTCCAGATCTCTGGTCGCTCAAAGCGCATTTGCCCTAGTGCAGACATGTGACCCTGGT
>JBAPMH010000166.1:0-8042 GCA_049278515.1 Chthoniobacterales bacterium | reverse complement strand
GTTCCGGCAGCCGGCCTGAGTAAAACGCCCAGTCAGCTGCTCCCGCGCGGCGAACGTTGCCGATTAAATCGTCGTCGCGGATTTCCACTTTCGAATAATCGCGCGTCTTCTCCGGATATCCGACCTTGATGTTGTAGGTGTCGAGTTTCTTGAGCGCCTGGACCTTGGTCGGCTCACTCATCCAATCGAGCGCTTTGATTCGCTCGTGCATCGCCACCTTCAGATTGCCGACCAATTCTTCAATTTTTGCTTTTGCCGAGGACGGGAAATATTTCGCGCTGTAAAGTTGGCCGACGGCCCAGCCGAGATTACCGAACCGGTCATAACGATCGCCCGCGCCGTAATCCCCGCCGCTCACCGCCTGGACGCCGCGTTTCCAGCGGACCTTTTGCTCCGCCTGTCCGGAGAGCGTTTTGCTCCGCATTTCGAAAAACGCATCGACGAAAGCTTTCGAGAGATACGGCGCGGCGTGATCGGCAATGTTAAACGCCTGCCAGGCCTGGAGCGTTTCCATCGGCGCCTTGTCGAAGATCTCCGCGATCTTTGGGAAGGCCGACTTCTCGGCCACGACGACGCGCTCCACTTTCGGCAGCCCCGCTTCCCCCAGAAATTTTCGCCAGGCAAACTTCGGCGCGAGCGATTCCAGCTCCGCGACCGACATCGCATTATAAGTCGCGATCGGGTCCCGCTGCTGCGTCTTCGTCCAGCTCGCCTCCGCGACCTTCGTCTCGAAGTCGATCACTTCCGCCGCGCGCTTCTCCGCGTCCGGCCATTCGAGCAACTTCAGGAGTTGCGCCGCATACGCTTGATACTTCTGCTTCTTGTCCGCGAAATCAGGCTTCAGGTAATAATCGCGGTCCGGCAGGCCGAGCCCGGCCTGTCCCAGGTAAACCGCATATTTTTTCGGTTCCTTGATGTCGACATCGACAGACACGCCGAAGACGCCGCCGTGGAAATCGGAGTTCTGGCGGCCCATCATCGTGGCGAGCGCTTCCCGCGTTTTCGCCGACTGAATCTCCGCCAGGACTGCCTTCAACGCGGAAGCGCCGGCTTTCTCGACCCGCGCTTCGTCCATGAACGACTTGTAGAACGCGCCGACCTTGCCCTCGATCGTCGTCGGTTTCGGCTCCGCCTTTTTCGCAGTCTCCTCCATCAGATCGTGAACCCGTTGCTCGGTGAGATCGGTCATCGCGAGCCGCAAACTGTAGCCGGGCTTGTCCGCCGGAATCTCGGTGCGATCGAGCCAGGCGCCGTTCGCGTAACGGAAGAAATCGTCACCCGGTTTTGTTTTCAGGTCCGCTCCTCCGGTGTCGAACCCCCACGCGCCGTATTGCGGTTTCCCGGCGGGCTGGGCGAAGGTAGTGGCGACAAGCAGAATGGAAGTGAATAACGCAGCTCGTACTTTCATAGGCTGCTGTTGTAGCCGGGATCGATGATCCCGGTCGAGGAAATGCGTGACGCTCCCAGCCGGGATCGCCGATCCCGGCTACAGTTCGCCGCCGGCGAAGCAATTCCTGCTCCTGCTCATGATCGTGCTCCTGATCCTGGGATGGGGCGACGCTTCAATGAAGGAGCAGGATCATGATCAAGATCATGAGCAGGACTGATGTATCAGTCGGGGCGCAAAGGCCCCTCCCACATTACTCACCGCCCGCGCCGAACCACTTCTTCTGAAGCTCCTCCATGAACCCGCGTTCGTTCAGGGCCAGCAACGCTCGATTGATCGGCAGGCGCAACGGGCTGTCCTGTTGGAGGCCGATCCCATAGAACTGCTTCTCGAAGGTCGGACCCACCAGCCGCAACCGTGTCCCGGTTTTTCTCGACAAATAATACCGCAGCACTGGCGCATCGTAGACGAGCGCTTTTTGTTCACCGGAATTCACCGCCGCGATCGCGGTCGCGACATCGGGATAAGACGACACCTTCGCCTTGTTGTTCCGCAACCACGTTTCCGCCGTGCTGCCCGCGATGGTTCCGACTTTCACCCCCGGCAAATCGCCCGGCCCGCTAATGTCGCCGGTCAGGCTTTTTACCGTCATCTCTGTCGTCACGGCCGCGGTGAAATAAGCGATGAGGACGATGCTGACGACCATCCAGAGGATCGCGACCAGCCGGGCCGGAACGCCCATGGGCCCTTTCGCTTCGCAGCCGCCGGTGCAGAGCATACTGATCGTCCACCAGAACGATTCCCAGACGCCCGGCGCGTACTGTTCCGGATACATCTCCGCGTTTCGCCGCCGCTCGAACCACCAGACGAGATGCGAGATCACGAACATGACCAGGAAGACGAGGCCGAGCACTTTGAACGTGTTCCAATTCAGAAATTGCCGGGTAAGATTCGTCGCGACGTTTCCGCGATTCGCCTCGGCATTTGTCGCCACGAGGATTTGCAATCCGGAATCGTAATACGGCTGGGAGAAATCCATCATGGCGTGGCGTTCCGCCGTGATGCTGATCGCCGCGATGGCGACGTCGGCCTGTTTCGTTTTCAAGGCGTCGAGCATCTGCGGGACCGTCTCGACGCTTTGCATGTCGAACTGGAGCCCGGCCTCTTTCGCGACCGCCTCCCAAAGATCGATGCTGAAGCCGATCAACTTTCCGTTCTCGGTGAAGGAAAACGGCTGGACCGGTTTGGTCACGACCCGGATTTTTTGCTGGGCCAGGACGGGGCTGGCGAGCAAACACCAGCAAACCAGAAAGGCGCCGATTTCACATTGGCGTTTACTCACCAGCGAGGCATATGTCGTTAGAGGGCCACCTGTCAATCCCGGCGGCGTTTTCAAATCGCGGAAAAAGACTCTACTTCGCCAAACAAAACAGATAGAACCGGGCTGAGCCCGCGATAAGGGGAGCGAACTCTTGAGCGAAGAACTTGGGCGATCTCCTAAACGGGTTCTGAATTGGAGGATTCGCCTATGCTTAGAAAAATGCTGAGTTGTTTCACGCTCGCGCTGCTTTTGAGCATCGGCGCTGGAAAGTCGGCGCCCCTCAAACCCCACAGCGCTCCCCAAGGTGGTGGTAACCCAGGGCCCGATATTATCACGGGAGAGATCGGACTATTCGGAGGCTTGGAGGAATATGGGAGGGAAGGAGATCAGGTTGGCCTGGGCATCAGCACGACCGCCTGCAACGCGGGTGACGTGAAACTGAATTTCATTTTGATGCCAAATACAAACCATCCTGTCATCCCGCAAAATCTCTACCGAATGAGCGGCGGATCGGGGAACAACGATCGCTTCGAGCAAATTGGCCACTCCTGGGTCAAACATTCCTACGGAGCGGACCAGAGCAACGAGTGCAATTTTGGCTGCATTCCCAACAATAACAATACTCGCCTTGGCGTGGGATGCTCGGATACCTATGCCAACTTTCAAAGTGCGTGGCAAGGCGACCTGGGTTCGCGCGCCTTGATCAATCCATTTACCGGCGCCTTCCAATCCACGGCCAGGGATCACACCGGCCACGTTCACACCAGCACCTCCCACCTGCTGCTGGTGGAAAGCAGCGACCTCGACACCGCCCTGAATCCGGGCGCGACGTATTACGTCGAAGTCCAATACATCATTTCGGACGAGTATGCCTGGTGCCAGACCAACCCCGGGCAATGCAACATGTTCAACAATGCCACGTATAGTCAGTACAGCGTTACCGGCACGACCCACTTCACCTTTGCGGCCGTGGGAAATACAGTGCCAATGTCCCCGGCCATCAATGCTTGGGCTGGAGCGACCATCAATCCAATCGAGCCCGAAACGGGAGCCGACGGCCGCGCGTTCATCGCCTATAAAGTGACGGGCCCGGTCGCCGGGGTCTGGCACTACGAGTATGCGATCTATAACATGAATTTGGATCGTGCGATCCAGTTCTTCACTGTGCCTCTGGGATGCGGAATCACGGTGAGTAACCTTGGATTTCACGCTCCGCCGAATCACCCTGGGTTTCCTAACGATGGAACCCAGGGGAACGCGGGCTTTAGTAACGCCGCCTGGACTGCAACGCAGACTGCCGGAGCATTGAGCTGGAGTTCGCAGACCTTCGCGCAGAACCAGAACGCGAACGCCATTCGCTGGGGCACGTTGTATAATTTCCGGTTCGATTCCAACCAGCCGCCGCAGGCGACCAATGCGACGATCGGCTTCTTTAAGACAGGGTCGCCCGTGCTGGTTGGAATTCAGGGCCCGACTCCGTGTAGTGCGACCCCGACACCTACTCCCGCTCCGTTACCGCCGGGAGCCGCGCAAGCCATTAACCTCTCGACGCGGATGCCGGTTCAGACTGGTGATAATGTCGGGATTGGCGGGTTCATCATCACGGGAAGTGTTGCCAAGCATGTGCTTGTGCGGGCCATTGGACCGACGCTGGTGCAATCGGGGGTGTCCAATGCTTTGCCTGATCCGGTGATGGAACTGCACGGTGCGAGCCCGTTCGTGACCAAGACAAACGACAACTGGAGGGACGATCCCGCGCAGGAGGCGGCGATTCTTGCCACTGGCCTTGCGCCGGCCAGTAATCTCGAATCAGCCATTGATGCGACCTTGAATCCCGGCGCCTATACCGCAGTGGTCCGGAGTACGAATAACCACACGGGAGTGGGCCTGGTGGAAGTGTATGACCTCAGTCAGGGAGTTGCCGCGAAGCTGGGCAATATCAGTACACGCGCTTTAGTCAGCACGGGTAACGATATTGTGATCGCGGGTTTCATCCTTGGCAGCCACAGCGATAACGACCGAATCGTGGTGCGGGGAATCGGACCGAGCCTGAGTGGATTAGGAGTGCCCAATGCTCTGGCCGATCCGACGCTGGACGTGCGCAACAGCAACGGAGCGCTCCTGGTTGCGAACAACAACTGGCAGGATAATCCCGCGCAAGCGGCGGAGCTGACTGCCGCCGGTCTGGCGCCCACGAACAATCTCGAGTCGGCGATAGCGGCCACGCTACCGCCCGGTTTTTACACCGCGCTGCTCTCGGGAGTGAACAACGGCGTTGGCGTTGGCCTCGTCGAAGTGTACGATCGCGGCTCGCCCTAGGCACGCCAGCCCTTCTTATTCGCTGCTGTAGCCGGGATAGATAATCCCGGGCGGATGTAAGCCGAGAATCCACCCAGCCGGGATCACCGATCCCGGCTACAGTTACCGTGAACTATTTCAAAATCGGCACAATTTCGGTCTGGATCGGCTGGCCGGTGACTTCGATGTCCTTCTCTCCGACATAAACGTCGATCTCAGAGCGGACACCGAACTTTCCTTCGAGATAGATGCCGGGTTCGATGGAAAACAAGACGCCCGCGCTGATAAAACGCGAGTCGCGCGTCTCGAAGTTGTCGATATTCACCCCGTTGCCGTGGCATTCTTCGCCGATGGAATGGCCGGTGCGATGGGTGAACTGCTCGCCGCAGCCGGCCTTCTTGATCACGCCCCGCGAGACATCGTCCACCTCGGCGCCGTGGATCCGTTTCCCTTCCCGGACGTTCTTGCGGACGAACTCCGTCGCGGCATCGCGAGCTTCCCGGACGATATTGAAAATGCGGACGTGCTCCTCCGGCACCTTGTCACCGACGAATCCGGTCCAGGTTTGATCGGTGCAAATCGCGCCGGTCTTCTTCAGTTTGCTGACAATATCGAGGAGGACGAAGTCGCCCCGCTTGATCGGCGCCGCGGCTTCGCGAGTGGGGAAGTAATGCGGGTTTGCGGCGTTGGCGTTCACGGCCACGATGCCTTCCTCGCGCACCATCCCTGCTTCATCGAGCCGGCGGGCAATGAACTGCTGGATGTCGTATTCGGTGATCGGCTTTTCCCCGCGAATGTTCCGGCCGATCTCGGCGAACGCATCCATCAAGACGCGATGCAGTTTGTCCGAAGCTTCGATATGCGACTGCTTCTGTTCCGGGGTGACGACTGCTTCAAATTGCTGGACGAGCTCCGCGCTCGTAACCACTTCGGCGCTTCGCCGCACCAGCTCCACCGTGCCGGCATCGACGCGCGAGATGTAGGGTATGTCGTTGTCCGGCGAATATTGCATCGCGACGCGTTTCGTCGTCTGGTCGCGGGGCCGCTTTTCCGCGGGACCGGCGATCGCCTGGGCGACAAAGGCGTGCAGTTCTTCCCAGCCGCGGTAGATCACGCGCTGGCCGGGAAGCGCGTCGAGTTTTCCGCGCTCGATCGAGTGCACGATCTTGGTCGGTTCGCCCTCTTTCGGGATGTAATAGAACCAGCGGCGCGAACCGGAGGCGTGCTCGCCCAGTTTCAGGATGCGCGGGGCGAGGGGATCGCTGCCGCGAAAGTCGTAGAAGAGCCAGCCATCAAGATTCGCGGCGCGCAAGGCCTCCTGGATCGCCGCGACTCGTTCGGCGGGTGTAGGGTCGGCACGCATGGATGGCGGCAACATGGAGAAAAGGGCGAGCGTTGCCACTGCGAAGAATTGGGTCGGTCGCATAAGAAAGCCAGTGTAAGCGCCGGATCGGCGGGGCCCCAGCGTTTAATTAGGCCAACTCGTGCCGTTGCCGGATTTCGGCAAAGGCCTTGTCAACAACGTCCATCGGCAAATCCAGCCAATCTGCCGCTTCCTTCAGCTGCCGGAAAACGTGGACATTCTGCCCCTCGGAGTAGCCATGAAAAATTCTGGCGAAACCATATTGTTTGTCGCCCGCCACGACGGCCCGGAGCGACCGCGGCGCCAGAACTGGTTCGCGCGCCAGCGACCAGATCTGATCGTTGGAAAATCTCATCTCGGTCACGTCCGTCAGATTCGCTATTTGCCGGAAAGTACGATCGAACTCGGTGTCCTGGGTCAGGCGCCGCCTATGCTCCTCCAGGTCCGCAAACGTCAGCGTGCCCCAACCGTAGCTGAACACCACTTGATGTTCGGGATGGATGATAAAATCGGCTGCCATAAAATTTGTCGCTTCGC
Organism: Chthoniobacterales bacterium; assembly: GCA_049278515.1. Classification (GTDB taxonomy): domain Bacteria; phylum Verrucomicrobiota; class Verrucomicrobiia; order Chthoniobacterales; family UBA10450; genus AV80. Next base: position 1,136 of record JBAPMH010000166.1, on the reverse strand, counting down.
GCGAAACGGGGGAACGGGACGCCTCGGGGAGGAGATAATTTTCTAAGCCTTCAATGCAGGCTGTCAACATCCGGGGAATCGAAAACGGTCCGCTCCGGCGCGGATTCCTTCGCTCTGCGGTCAGACGCGCACCCCGTGAGTGAAACCAGGATAAGAATCGTGGCTGAAATCGCCGCTTTCATGGTCCGGCGTCGCCGCCCTTGGCCGGGAGACGCTGCAGGGGCGTAAAACGAATGCCGTGAACGCACTGTTCCGGCCCGGTCACTCGAAAACCCAAGCGTTCGTAGGCCCCGACGGCGTTCCGCGAGGAGTTGACGGTAAACTCGCAGCTTGCGTCGCCCGCGGACGCGAGCAGCGCGCGAGCAATCCCGCTGCGCTGAAACGACGATCGAACAAAGAGCATGGCCACGTGGCGCGGCTCGCGCAAATGAAGCATGCCGACCAACTCGCCGGCCCGCTCGGCAACATAGGTGCAATGACCGGACGCGTGACGCTGAGAAAGAGCATCGGCGGAAGCGTAGCGATGGAACTCCGCGACGCCATCGGCCTGATAATGCGGTGCGACAAACTGGTCGAACACCTCTCGGGCTAAAGTTGCGGCCGCTGCAGTCTCCGATGGATCAATCCGGCGGTAGATCAGAGAACTTATCACAGGGGACATGGTCTGGTTTTTACGGATGCGGAGCAACCTCTAACGACACCAAGTGGAGCGATCCGGCCGCCGCCGGGGTCGCTCCCCATCGGCAGGCTCCGGGGCTCGAGCCTGTCGAAACGGCATCGCCTTGGTTAGAGGCGAAACGTGATTTGTTCCTGTGCTTCTGGCGAAAAACGTGACAACGCATCGTCGGTGCGCAATCCGAGAGAATGCCCGGCTGGCCACGTAATTCGAGCACTCACTTTGTTTTTTGCAGGCCGGCTCGTGCAAACAGCGGACGTGACAGACCGCGGAGCGGGGCTTTGGCAAGCATGCGCCGTGGACATAGGTGCGGGCCACCGAGTTCGCGCTGACACCTTCCTGCACCAGGTTCCACCCGTCGTAGTAAAGGTAAGTGGCGCCATTGGGCGCGCTCCCGTCCCCCGGCCCGACCCACCGTTTCACGCACCTCCCCAGCGGGTCGTAGCCGAACCACATCCAG
>JBAPMH010000165.1:0-9600 GCA_049278515.1 Chthoniobacterales bacterium | reverse complement strand
AGGTCGAACCGTTCGATTCCATTACTTCGCTCGAAATGCGGATCGCATAACGAAAATCGTCCGAGCTCGGGACGACCGGCTCGAGCGAACGCTCCGCCAGGGCGCCATGGCCGATCTCGCGGCGGCTCGCGCCACCTGTCCTCCCCGTTTCGCCGACACTGAACGGCGGGAAGTTATAATGAAGCAGGAAACTCTTCGAGGTCTCGCCGCCGCCGTAAGCATCGATATTCTGCGCTTCTTCGATCGGAGCGAGCGTGACGAGAGCGAGCGCCTGGGTTTCGCCCCGCTGGAAAATGGCCGAGCCATGCGCGCGCGGCAGGACGCCAACTTCGCAGGTAATCTGCCGCAAATCCTGGTAGCCGCGCCCATCCATGCGCTTCTGCTTGTCCAGGACGCTGATCCGGAACGCTTTCTTCTGGACGTAATCGAACGCCTGCGAGATCGCGAACTTGTCGGCCTCGGGATTCTTTTCCAGGATCGCAGCCTTCACCTCTTCCTTGAGCGCGTTCACCGCCTTGGTCCGCTCGACTTTTGTCGGCGTGTAGAGAGCGCCTTCGATTCGGTCGCCCGCAACCTGGTAGGCGATCTCGAGAAGATTCTGGTCCACCGTCATCAACGGCATCTCCCGCTTCGGCTTTCCGACTTTCGCCGCGAGCTCTTTCTGAATCCGGATCATTTCGCGGGCGTGCCCGTGCGCAAACTCGAGCGCCTTCACAAATTCCTCTTCCGGCACTTCCTGCGCGGCGCCTTCAATCATGATGACGTCGTTTTCCGTGCCGACATAAACGAGATCGAGATCGCTCCGATCGCGTTCGTCATGCGTCGGGTTGGCCACAAACTGCCCATCTACCCGGCCGACCCGGACCGCACCGATCGGTCCGGCAAACGGAATATCGGAAACACTCAGGGCGGCGGACGCGCCATTGATCGCGAGAATATCAGGATCGTTCTGGCCATCGGCGCTCAGCAGGATCGAGATGATCTGGGTGTCGTAGAGATAGCCCGCGGGAAAAAGCGGACGAAGCGGACGATCCGTCATCCGCGAGGTGAGCGTTTCCTTCTCGGAAGGCCGTCCTTCGCGTTTGAAATAACCGCCGGGAAACTTTCCGACCGCCGCCGCCTTTTCGCGGTAATCGACTGTGAGCGGGAACCAATCCTGGCCTTCCTTGATTTGAGTGGCCGAAACGGCGCTGACGAGCACCATGGTATCGCCCGTGGAGACGATGACGGCGCCGTCGGCGAGTTTGGCGATTTTGCCGCTTTCGATTGCTATCTGCGTGGACCCTATCTGGGCCGTGACCTTGTGTTGCATAACGAGACTACTTTCTGGAATTTGGCTGATCCCAGGCCGGTCACCCTGATTGTAGGTTTTAATCCCGCGACTGCGGGACTAAAACCTCTAATCAAAGTGGAACATCGGCCTGAGCGCCGGATTTACTTTCTATTTAACGAATCGTTCCGGCAAAAAGCGCGGACCAAAGACGGAGCGCGACCAAAGACGAACCCGCGCGGTTATTTCCGCAGGTTGAGTTTCTCGAGCAGGTTTTTATACCGCTCGGACTCCGACTTGCTCAAATAGTCGAGCAAGCTCCGGCGCATCGCCACCATCTTAAGGAGGCCGCGGCGCGACGAATGATCTTTGGCGTGGCTCTTGAGGTGGTCGGTCAGCTGCGAGATCCGGCGAGTCAGAAGCGCAACTTGCACATCCGCGCTGCCGGTGTCTTTCTCGTGGAGCTGGAACTCCTTCATGTCCATCGTGTCACTGCTTTCTGCCATAAACGAGCCGGTATTGTAGGTGAAGAATGCGTCTTGGCAAGGGGCGGATTCCCCCGCCCCTTCCCTTCGTGCTCCTGATCCTGATCATGATCCTAATTCTGGGAGCGACTTCGCTTCGAAAAGGATCATGAGCAAGATCAGAATCAGGAGCAGGATCAGGATCAGGATCAGGAAAAAGACGCTGGCCAGGCAGGTTGCGGCACAGCTACTTCCTCTTCATCTCGTCCAACAATTCCTTGGACCCCCTGAGCCTCACGTTGTGCGACTTCGCGATCTGGGACCAGCTTTGGCCAGCCTTCTTCAAGGCTATGATGGTCTCGAACTTTTTGCGAGTGGAGAGGGCGAGCGAATGAGCGACGTAAAGGTCGCCAAAAGTAAGGCCAGTCTGTGCCTTTTGCTGTTCGAGGGTGGCGCCGGCCACGTCAGTATTGATGGTGATAATGCTCAACGTCCGCTGCTTGTTTCTTCGCACCGCGGCATTGATGTCGTCGATTAGTTTGGCGATGGCCGCGGCATCGTTCCCTCTCATTTCCTGATTTTTCGACGGCCGGGACATTTCCTGGCGATCCGCGAAACGTTGGAGCGCGTTTTCTCTTTCCGGCTCCGCACCCTCGACGGCTGGGACCAGCGCCGAGAGGAGCAATGTCGTCAGCAACGCAGCGACGAATCTTTTCATACGGTGCAGAGCAAGATTGACACAAACTTGGACAACACGCGAGCCAAGTCGTTGCGAAACAGCGGCTTCAGACGCCACTGCCCGGACAGGCTCCCCTAAACGCGACTGGGCGCTTTGCTTTCACGTTTCCCATCGTACCAAATATCCAGTTTATCGCGAGAACGCGCCGCCCGTTTCCCACCGACAATCATCGCAAACGACAGCCCCAGGATACGACCCGCGGAATACATCCGCAGCTTGCGGCCTGAAGTCACAATCGGTCGGCGGAGCAATTTGAAGTTGCCGCGTTTCTTCAAAGCGAGAGTGAAAAAAACTTCTTCGCCGGCGAAGAATTGTTCGTCGAATCCGCCGATGGCTTCAAAATTTGGCCGGGTCGTAAAGAGGAAGGCGCCAGCGCCCAGTTTTGCGACGGTGAAATAAAAGAATGAGAATATCTGGACGAAGAGACGCCCCCACCGCGGAACGTAACCTTCGGGGATGACGCGCGCCCCGCCCCCCACGCAACCTGCGGCCAGAGCGTCCAACGCCCCCGAGACGTGCTCGGGCGATATCAGCGTATCCGCATCCACAAAGAAAAGAACCTCCCCCCGCGCCGCGCGGGCGCCGGCGTTCCGGACGGCGGCGATCTGGCGATAGTTCACTGGCGCCACGATGGCCCCGGCAGCCTTCGCTACCTCGGCGGTCGCAACCGTTGAGTCATCATCAACCACGATGATTTCGAAGGGGTGCTTCGAGGCCTCTGCCGCGGCGCGAATCGAGAGCAGGGAGCCGGGAAGCTCGTGCTCCTCATTGTGCGCCGGAACAATAAACGAGAGCATGACGAAGATGCGGATGGCACGCCGGCGAAGAGAAAATCGCGGCTAGCGGACCGCGGCCTGTCTATCGAGCGCCAGGTATTCGTCCCGGGGCGGGCTGAAAGTATCGAGCACCGTGGTTTTCTCGAGGGTCTCGACGCCGTGCGGGACATTGCTCGCCAGATAGAACGATTCGCCAGCTCGCAGCTGATGAGAAACGCCTCCGACGTTCACCTTCATCCGGCCGGCAAGGATATGCATGATCTGTTCCTGAGGGTGTTTGTGCTCGGGCATGACGCTGCCGGCCTCGAGCTCGGCGAGCATCTGATACATCGTCGCGCCGTGCGAAATCGTGCGTCGCCGGATGCCCGGCGCCAGCTCAATCCAGGGATTCTCCGTGTTCATAAATCAGGAACCTTATTGCAGGGTCGGCCGCGGAATACTCGGGCCGGCTTCGATTTTCGACATCTCGACCCGGACATAATTCAAAATCACCGGCGAAAGGATCATGCCGGGGACGCCCATCAGTTTCTCGCCGATAATCAAGCCGATCAGGGTGAGCCAGATCGGGTTCCGGATCCGGGCGCCGATGATTTTGCTGTTCAGGAAATATTCGAGTTTGTGGACGACCACCAGAAAGATGAGCGCGAAGATCGCCATCCTCCCCGAGATTTGGAAGGCAACGAAAACGATGACCGTGTTGCTCACGACGTTGCCGATGATCGGGAACAATCCGCAGAGAAAAGTGAGGCCGATGACGACCGGGGCATACGGAAGTCCCACCACGAAAACAAAGATCGCGGTCAGGGCGGTGTTGATCACCGAGATCGTCATCTGGGCGCCAATCACCGTGGAAAAGCTTTGATAAAAGCCGGTGAAACGCGCGGTGATTTCGTCGGAGCAAACCGAGTAAAGATTGTTCCGAAGCTTGTGCGATTCGCGGAAGAGATCGATCCGGCTGTTGAAGAAAATGCTCACCGCGCAAACGATCGCGATAATGATGAAGACGACTGTGGTGGAAGCGTGCCGGGCGAAATTAGCGAAATCGCCGAGGTATTTGGCCTGGTCCTTGATCGTCGTCATCGCGGTGGCCTTGAGGCCCTCGAAATCCTCGAACGGAAGATTGAAATTATGTTCTTCCGCCCAGGCGATCGCGGAAGGGACCGCGTTATCGGCAATCTTCGGAAGGGCATTGATGGCAGCCCGCACGAAATGGCCGGCGGCATATCCGATCGCAGCCCAGATCAGGATGAAGATCGCGAGCGCCAACCATTTGTTGGGAATGAAACGGCCGAGCCTGGTTAGGACGAAATAGGAAAAGAGGAGCGCGAGAAACGGAGCGCCGAGTTGGAGAAAGCCGACAAGAACCAGGGTGAGCGCCAATACGACATAGGACCAACGCGCCGGTTTCGTCATTCTCTCCAAGGTGCGTGCGAGGCGTTTGTTCGTCCAGCAAACTCTGCCGAACGCTCTTCCGTAGCCGCGTCCCTGTCGGACGCATGAGATCGACGTTGCCGTCAATCAGCCGCTCGCTAACGTCGCCCACAGGGCGACGGCTACAAAGAAATTGCATATTCGAGCAACGGCAACTCCCGGCGTTCGCCTTCGATTTGGGTCACGTTCGTTCCAGTCCGCCTCGCTCCCATTCGTTTGTAGAATCCTTCCGCATTTGGGTCGGCTTCGATCTTTATCGAATCGAACCCGAGGCCCCTGGCTTGCGCCGCCGCGTGCTCGAACAACGCGCGGCCGACTCCGCGTCTCATCGCGACGGGCACAATCCAGAGATGGTCGAGATGAATGCCGTCGTTTTCGGTGGTGAGGACGTAGAAGCCAATGGCCCGACCGTCTTCCTGCGCGATGTAAGCGATATTCCCGGAGATGAATTCGGGGCGCATCGTGAGGACGTCGCGCCAGGCCGCCATCCAACTCTCCGGGTAGCCCCAGTGCCGCTTCGCCGCGTGCGCGATCTCAGTGAGAATTTCGGCATCTTCTTGGTTAGCTCGGACGATTTTCATGGTGGATCGAGCGCTCCGTCGCTCGATGATGACGGCGGCGCTGCGGAACAAACATCGCGCGACGGAGCGCACGATCCACCGGCTTTGTAGCGTCGCTGACAATTCTTTTACAAAGTTCGCACGGGGCTCTGACACAGATTTTCGGGAGCCGTGTCTAACTGGGTATATGAACAAAATAGTGTTAAGCAGCTTCGCGGCATTCCTCGGGCAAGTCGTCTCCGCTTCCGCTGATCCCGAGGTGACCCTCCGGGTTACGCCAGATCGCGACTGCATTTATCGGCCCGGCCCGCGCGAAGTGATCGTGCAGGTCGAAATCGAAGCGCGCAAAAGCGACGACACCCGGCGCGCGCCGATGAATCTCTCGGTCGTCCTGGACCGCAGCGGTTCCATGGAAGGGGCCAAGATCGAAAAAGCGCGGCAGGCCGCGGCGATGGCCGTCGATAAACTGGGCGACGACGACATCTTTTCGCTGGTTACGTACGATACCGAAACCGATTTGCTCATTCCGCCCGAGCGCGTCGGCGGCCGGGATCATCGCGAAGATTTGAAGGCGCGGATTCATCGCATTCAACCGGGCGGCAGCACCGCTCTCCATGCCGGGGTCGTCCTCGGCGCCAAACAGGTGCGGCGGTTTTTTGAAAAGGAGCGCGTCAATCGCGTGATCCTTCTTTCGGACGGCCTGGCCAATGTCGGGCCGAGCACTCCTTCGGACCTCTCCCGTCTGGGTCGCGAGCTCCGGGGTGACGGCATCGCGGTCAGCACTGTCGGCCTCGGCGACGACTACAACGAGGACCTCATGACCGCGTTGGCCGAATCCAGCAACGCCAATTATTACTATGTAAAAGACGCCGAGAAATTGCCGTCCGTTTTCGCGCAGGAGCTGGGCGCGGCGCGTTCTCTCCTGGCCCGCAGCATTATCATTCGCATCCAGACGCCGGAAGGCGTGCGCCTCAAGGAAATTATCGGGCGCCCCGAAATCGAAGTTCACGACCGCGTGGCCGAGATCAAGATGCCGGAGCTGTTCGGATCGGAGCAACGGCGTTTCCTGGTCCGTTGTGAGGTGGAAGGGGAACCCAAGGAAGCGATCGACGCGGCCACGGTGGAACTGAACTACGCCACGTTGGCCGGGAGCCAGGCGCCTTCGCAACGGCAGGCCGCAAAAATTGCGCTTACCGACGATCAGAAGAAAGCGGATGCGAGCGTCCGGGCTGAGGTCGTACGAGAACACAGCGTCGTGCAGAACCGGCTCGCCAAAGAGATGGCGGTGAAACTGGCGGATGAGGGCAAGACCAAGGATGCCGTCGCGTTGCTCCGCCAGCAGGCCGCCAAGAACGCAGCCGCGCCTCCGGCCATTCAGGTGCCCGGGGTGAAGGAAGAGAATCAGAGCCTCGAAGCCGCCGCCTCGGAGATCGATTCCAGTGGCCGCCTCGAGAAGGCGCGTCGCAAGGCGATGCAATTCGAAAATTACGCAGATAAATATCAGAAAAGCCGCTAACTGGCATGCGCGCCACGTCCTGCGGACCGTGCGAGGGAAAAGTTCGATGGCAATCTTGTCGATCTGCCACGGCGGCCTTCCCTCGACGGGTCCGCGGGGTGGGCGGCCGCCAGACGGCTGTTCAGCGGACCAGAACATGATAGCCTGCGCTTCTTCGCCTCGTGAAACGAAGCATCTGGATATTTCTCCTCGCCATTGTCCTGCCGAGTATCGGGCTCGGCTGGCTGGCCCTGCGCAGCGCGGATCAGCAGCAGATCATTTTGGAGCGCCGGACCGCTCAGCTTTATCAAAAGGAGACCGATGCCGTCGCGACCGCGGCGCGAAGCTTGATCGACGAGGAGCGACGCGCGTTTTCCGAGCGCGTGCGCCAGTTGCTCGCGACAGCATCGGCTCCAGAGCTGGCTCGTAATTTCGCCGGGAAACTGACGGCGGCCTGGCCGCGCGCGGCGATTGGATTTGCCCTGAGCGCGGATGGCGATGTCATCTCGCCTTCCGCCGACGAAGCAAGCGGCGATGCCGAACGCCAGAAATTCCTGCTTAACAATAGCGCGTTTCTTTCCGGCAGAATTCCCGGGACCGTTTATTCCGTCCCCGAGGAACTAAACCGGCCGGACCAACGGCGAAAACCAAAAGCCGAATACGAAAAGGCCGCGAAGAGGCTGGCAGCGGCGCAGCAGTCGGCGGTTGAGCAACGGCAGCAGAGCGCGGTCTCCCCTCCCGCGGCGGCACCGCCGGCCCCGAAGGATGAAAATACCCAGGCCCAAATGCGGAATGTCGCCCCCCAGCAACAGGTGTTGAAGGAAGATGTGCCCGCGGTTTCTCAACTGGTCCCGGCGACCGCCGACTTCAAGGCCCTTACCTCCGATCGGCCGGAGGGTGTGGTCACGCGCTTCATGCAGGACCGGCTCGAAATTCTCTTTTGGCTCCGGCCGCCGGAAGCGCCCGCCATGATTTTCGGTTGTGTCGTCAGGGCAGAGACCTTGAACGACCTCTGGCGTGATGCCTTGCCCGACAACGCCGCGCCCGATTACGTCCTCGCGCTTTTGAATGACAAAACCCGGCCGGTCGCCACCCAACCCGCGAACGAGACCGGGCGCGATTGGCGCCGCCCGTTTGTCGCTTCCGAAATTGGCGAAGCGCTGCCGCATTGGGAAGCAGCGCTCTATCTCGTCCGTCCGGAACAATTGCAGGAAAACGCGCGCCGGATCCGCCGCACTCTTCTGCTCCTGGTCGCGGCCGCCCTGACCGCGATCGCCTTTGGCGGCTGGGCAGTGTTCGCGGACGCGCGCCGGCAGCTTGCGCTCGCCCAAAAGAAAACCGATTTCGTTTCCAATGTCTCGCATGAGCTCAAGACCCCGCTGACCTCGATCCGCATGTTTGCCGAAATGATGCAAAGCGGGAACGCGACCGAGGACAAACGTCCGCAATATTTGAGGATCATCGTCGCCGAAGCCGAGCGGCTCACTCGCCTGATCAACAATGTGCTCGATTTCGCGCGGCTCGAACGAAAGCAAAAGCGCTACGATTTTCGTCCGCTCGATCTGCATGCCGTCCTGGCTCGGACGTGGGAAGGGCAGGAGTTGCATTTGCGCGAGCAGGGATTCACCACTCGGTGGAAAGCCGCCCCGCCCCCTTATCCCGTCCGCGGCGATGAGGATGCCCTCGCCCAGATTCTCGTAAACCTTCTGTCGAACGCCGAGAAATACAGTGGCGAGCAGAAAGAGATCGAGGTCCACAGTTACCTGGCGCAGAATTCAGTTTACGTGAGTGTGCTCGACCGCGGTTCCGGCGTCCCCGCAGGGGAAGAAACGAAAATCTTCGAGGCATTCTACCGGGCGCACGATTCGCTCGCAAGCGGGATCCAGGGTTCGGGTCTGGGCCTGACGCTCGCCCAACGCCTGGCGAAGGAACATGGCGGCGAAATTACCTACCAGGCGCGCGAAGGCGGCGGGAGCAATGTAACGTTGCGGTTGCCCCTGACGGAAGTCGTTGAAGATCGAGCATGAGTTCGCCACGGCGAGTCCGTCCGTTGGCGGACACGATTACGAAATTGAGGAATTGAAATGAAGAAACGCGTCCTGGTTGTCGAAGACGACGCCCATATCCGACTTGGGCTCTGCGATGCTCTGCGTGCGGAAGGCTACGATGTCACCGAATGCCGCGATGGCGCGCAGGCCGGTCCGCTGATCAAACAAAACAAACCCGATCTCCTGATTCTCGACATCATGTTGCCGGGGAAAAGCGGCTTCGAATTGTGCCGCGAAATTCGGACCGCGAAAAACCGGGTCCCGATCCTGATGCTCTCCGCCAAAGGCCAGGAGATCGACAAGGTGGTCGGGCTGGAACTCGGCGCAGACGATTACGTGACCAAACCGTTCAGCCTGCGCGAGCTCCTCGCGCGGGTGCAGGCGCTCCTGCGCCGCGCTGAAGCGAGCGGGCCGGCGAGCGAGCTGCCGATGGAGATCGCATTCGGTAAAGTCCGGATCGATTGCAAAGCCTTGCGCGGAAAGCGCGGCCGCGAAGCCATCGAGCTGACGCCGCGCGAACTCAAAGTCCTGGCGGTCCTCTTCCGGGAACGCGGGAATGCGGTCTCGCGCGAGGCGCTCCTGAATGAAGTCTGGGGCGTGGAATACTTCGGGACCACCCGCACTCTCGACCAGCTGATCGCCAAGCTCCGACAAAAGATCGAGGAAGTTCCCGGCGAACCGCGGCATCTGCTGACGGTTCACACGCTCGGTTACCGGCTGGAAGTCTGAATTTCACCGCGGATTACGCGGATGACACGGATTGTCAGGAGTTGGTAGGGCGAGACGCTGTCGAGCCGTCGGTTGGGCAGCTACGTTT
>JBAPMH010000164.1:0-2178 GCA_049278515.1 Chthoniobacterales bacterium | reverse complement strand
CGCTCCAATTCAGTCCGGGCCTGGTCCAGCTGTTCTTTCATCTTTCGCTGGTCGTCGATGACCGACTTTTCTTTCTGCCATTCCGCTTTGAGCGCCGAGGATTTCTCCTTGAGCTCCGCCAGTTCCTTTTCGAGCTTTTTCAGGCGCTCTTTGCTGGCCGCGTCTTTCTCCTTCTTCAACGCCTGGCGCTCCATCTCGTGCTGCATGATCTCGCGCTCGACCACGTCCACTTCCGTCGGCATGGAATCGAGCTCGATCTTGAGCCGGGACGCCGCTTCGTCCACGAGATCGACCGCCTTGTCCGGCAAGAACCGGTCGCTGATATAGCGATGCGATAACACCGCCGCCGCCACCAGGGCGGCGTCCTGAATGCGAACGCCGTGATGCACTTCGTAGCGTTCTTTCAATCCACGGAGGATGGCGATCGTGTCTTCCACCGTGGGCTCCTCCACCATCACCGGCTGAAACCGCCGCTCGAGCGCTGCGTCTTTCTCGATGTATTTCCGGTACTCATCGAGCGTCGTCGCGCCAATTGTGCGCAGCTCGCCTCGCGCCAGTTGAGGCTTCAACAAATTCGACGCATCCACCGATCCTTCCGCCGCTCCTGCGCCGACGATCGTGTGGAGTTCGTCGATGAACAAAATGATCTCGCCCTGCGAATCGGTCACTTCTTTCAGGAACGCCTTGAGCCGGTCCTCGAATTCTCCGCGGAACTTTGCCCCGGCCACCATCGACCCGATGTCCATCGCGATGATTTTCTTTTGCTTCAGCGATTCCGGCACGTCGCCGCTGATGATTCGACGCGCCAGGCCTTCCACGATCGCCGTCTTGCCCACCCCCGGCTCGCCGATCAATACCGGATTGTTTTTCGTCCGCCGTGAGAGCACTTGCATCACCCGCCGGATTTCATTGTCGCGCCCGATGACCGGATCGATTTTCCCGCGCCGCGCCAGCTCCGTCAGGTCGCGTCCATATTTTTCCAGCGTCTGATATTTCCCTTCCGGATTTTGATCGGTCACCCGCTGCGAACCGCGCACCTGCTGCAACGCCTGCATTAACTTGTCGCGGGTCACACCAGCTTCCTTCAACAATTTCGCCGCAGCTCCTTTTGAATCGGCCAGCGCGAGCAAATAATGCTCGGCACTGAGGAACTCATCCTTCAGTTTCGCCATTTCCTTTTCCGCCGCGTCGATCGTCGTGCGGAGTTCGTTCCCGATCCGCTGATCGACGTTGCCGCCCTGGATCTTCGGCCGCCGTTCGAGCTCCTGGGTCAGTCGCCCGCGCAAATCCGCGATGGTGACCCCCATCTTCTCGAGCAACGGCCGCGTCACCCCATCGGCCTGGTCGAGCAACGCGAGTAAGAAATGCTCGTTGGAAATTTCCTGTTGGCTGAACTGCGACGCCACCTCCTGCGCTGCCTGCAGCGCCTCCTGCATCTTCTGCGTAAATTTATCAGGCCGCATTTCTTACACGTAAGCCCCATGCCCGTTTCCGCAACCGCGCTCAACACGTTGAAAAGTATCTTTGAGAAGACTTTAGTCGGCACGAATCTTTGCCCTTTCAGCAAACTCCGCCACGCCCAAAAATCGCGTTGACTAGTCATTTTTGGGTTCCTAGGATCATTCGCCTCGCAGCCCCTCAAATGCCTCCCGCCTCAAACCCAAATGAACCCAAGCCTACGTTGACGACGAGGCTCCAGAGCGCTCTAGGTCGACAGGTTGCGGGCAGCAGCGCTGCCAAGATTTATCCCGCTGCCTTGGTTGCGGGAGCCATCGGAGGAGTTGCACCGACTGTGATGCGCATCATCATGAAGCTGACCGCGTCACCTCCGAAACCAATCGAAGGCCCCATCGGACAGGCCCTGGCTTTATTGCTATTGGGATTCGTGGGCAGCGTCGTCGTGTGGATTTGGCAAGAGAAACGACTACAAAAAGCATTCTATCTGGGCATCGGTTTGCCGGCGTTAATTCAGGTCGGAACTCTACAAGACTCAGTTTTGCCACAAAAAGCGCCTTCTGACTCTGAGCCGCTGTTGCTTATTGCCTCGGCGTCCGCTGCGGAAGAGCCGGGTAATAACTCTTTTTCGGGACGGCGCCTGGCGGTTATTCCTCGTTCAAAAGACGCCGAGTTCGCCGTCGTATTTTTTGATTCCGGGAAACATGAATTCTCAACCAGAAC
>JBAPMH010000163.1:0-5823 GCA_049278515.1 Chthoniobacterales bacterium | reverse complement strand
GGTGAGCGTGTTGTCGCGTTCAAAATCTCCGAGAACAGTCTGGCTTTCCGCTTCCCGGGTCATGGTCCGGTGAAACGTGGCGTGCCACGTCGCGTAATTCGATTCATGGCACTTCCGGCAATTGTCTGAAGGCAGATACCCGGCATCCAACCGTCCGGCCCGAATCCCCGCGTAGTCGGGCGTCAGCGCCTTAATCGCGAGCCCAATCGCCCCCAGGGCGAGCACGACTCCGCCCACGACTTTGATGGTAAAATTCGCACGCAACATGGCGAAGCTCGCTTGGCGATTATTGATACCATCAATCAGGCGCGAGGTTAAATGCGCAAAAATTCAATGGCATTCACTTCAATATCGAAACCCGCTGATTGCCGTTTCCGTTGAAGATTATTTCGTTCTCCCTGGCCGCAGAAAATGACAAAGGTGTGAAAAAGACCGTGACAACCTTCCGGGCGTTTTAATAACGTCGGTGCAATTCACGCCGGGTCCGGCAGAGGAAAATAGGAATCCACATGAAAAAGAAACATTCGTCTCAATCCGCCTTTTTTAATCCCCGGGTCCTGGTCGGAATACTTTTCCTCCTGTTGCTCCTCGCGGGGCTTTTCGCGCTTGACCTCTTCCCTGGGGCATCGGCCCGGGCCCAGGGGACAGCGCAAAACGCAAAACCCGGTCCCTTGCATAAGGTGTCGGTGAGCGATCCGCAATTGGCGGCGAAGTTGAAGACGCAGGGCGCCCGGCTGATTGCCGACTACGGCAGCTTCGTGATGTTCGAGGTGGACGACGCGACGGCGGGCAGCCTGGCGAGTAATCGCAATGCGCAGATAGCGGATGAGAACAACCTCATCCTTCTCAATGCCGGCACAATTGACACCCGGACGCCGGAAGCCAGGGCGATGCACCATCCCGTCGCCGCAAGCCCCGGCAAACAAATGCGGCTCATTCAGTTCGCCGGTCCGATCCGTGGCGAATGGTATCAAGCGCTCGTGGCCACCGGGGCGCACATTGTCACCTACATTCCCAACAATACCTATCTGGTTTACGGCACTTCAGCAGACATGGAGAAAGTCCAGAACCTGGCCTCGAAAGCGCCCATCGGGCAATGGGACGCAGAATACACGGCTGCGTTCCGGCTTGATCCGGCCGTTAGCGGCGTCAATGCGAAGAACGGAGCGGCTCCGGAAAATCTTTCCGCCCAAGGCAACGAGCAGTTCATCATTCAGCTGGTCGACGACCCGACGGAAAACGCCGCCACCTTGGGGCTGATCGAGCAATCCAAGCTCGAAGCGATTATCAAGAAGGAAACCGTGGCAGGCTACGTCAACGTAACGGTGGCGTTGCCGAGGGACGTCGTCATTCATCAACTGGCCGAGCGGGCCGATGTCGTTTCCATCCAGCAATGGGGCACCCCCCGTTTGAATGATGAGGCTCAGGACGTCATCATTTCGGGCAACCTCACCGGCAACATCCCGACGCCGATGAATTATTTGACCTACCTGACCAGCAAGGGTTTTGACGTCACGACGACCGCCGGCTTTACCGTCAATATCTCGGATGACGGGCTCGATAACGGAACGACAACCCCGAACCATTTTGGGCTTTATCGCGTGGGCGATCCTACTGTCGCAGCCAACAGCCGCGTCAGTTATGTTCGTCGCGTTCCCGCTGGAGCGGGGACCATTCAGGGTTGCGGGGGCCATGGCACCCTGAACTCGCATATCATCATGGGCTACGTCCCGACCGGCGGTATTTTTGGGGCGTTTCCTCACGCCGATGCCAACGGTTTCCGCTACGGATTGGGGGTTGCGCCCTTTGTGAAGATTGGCAATTCGGTGATTTTCACTCCGGGATTTACGTCGCCGGTCTTCCAGAATCTCGAGTCGACCGCCTATGCCGACGGCGCGCGGATGAGCAGCAACAGCTGGGGCAACACGGCCGGCAATGCTTATACCGCGGACTCGCAGTCGTACGACCGCTTGGTGCGTGACGCCCAACCCGACACCGGTTGCGTGGGGCCGGATTGCATCTCGGTGCCAGGCAATCAGCAATACACGATCGTTTTCGCCGCCGGCAATGGGGGCTCGGGGGCCAACACCGTTCGGCCTCCCGCGACCGCGAAGAACATCATCACCGTCGGCGCCGCTGAGAATGTGCGGGCCTTTGGAGGGGCGGATGGCTGCGGCAGCACGGACGCGGATGCGGACAGCGCCAACGATATCGTGGGATTCTCAAGCCGCGGCCCGGCGTCCGATGGCCGGAAGAAGCCTGATATCATGGGTCCGGGCGTCCACGTAACCGGAAGCGTGGCCCAGGAGAGCATCGCCAACCCGACAGGTAGTGGCACCGGCGATGATCTCGCTTGTTTCACCGCCTCCAGCGTTTGCGGCGGACTCGGAACAGACAATTTCTTCCCGCCGTCGCAACAGTGGTACACCGCCTCATCGGGCACGAGCCATTCGTGCCCCGCTACCGCCGGCACTGCCGCGCTCATCCGGCAACACTTCATTAATCAAGCTCTGACTCCGCCCAGCCCGGCGATGACCAAAGGGTTGATAATGAACACGGCCCGCTACATGACCGGAGTGGGCGCGAACGACAACCTGCCCTCCAACAACCAGGGCATGGGTGAGATCCACCTCAACAACTACTTTAACATTTTTGCCGGCGCCCACAGTTTCCACGATCAAACCGCGGCCGACCTCTTCACCGCGACCGGCCAGCAGCGCACCATTACTGGCAATGTAAGCGATAATACCAGGCCGTTCCGGGTCACGCTCGCCTGGACAGATGTCCCCGGGCCCACGTCCGGCAGTGCCGCGGTCAACAATCTCGATCTCGAGGTGACGATTGGCGGGAACACTTACAAAGGCAACGTCTTCACGGGCAGCGCTTCCACCCCGGGCGGGGCGGCGGACACACTGAACAATGTCGAAAGCGTATTTCTCCCGGCGGGCATTACGGGAAATTTCATCATCAAGGTCACGGCGACCAACATCGTGGGTGACGGCGTGCCCGGAAACGCGTCGCCGCTCGATCAGGATTTCGCGCTCATCATCGGCAACGGAACCGAAGCCCCGGCCGCGGTTGTGGCCAGCGGCGCGAGCTCGCTCACGGCCGAAAGCTGCGCTCCCGGAAACAATGCGATCGATCCCGGCGAGACGGTGACGGTGAATCTTGAACTTTCGAACGTCGGCACTGCTCCTACCGTTAACCTCGTGGCCACCTTGCAGGCAACGGGCGGTGTCACGTCACCCAGCGGCCCGCAGAATTATGGCGCACTCACCCCGGGCGGTGGGACCGCAACCAGGCCGTTCACGTTCACGGCCAACGCGGTTTGTGGCGCGACAATAACGGCGACCCTTCAGCTTCAGGACGGAGCGACCAATCTCGGCACCGCTACCTTTACGTTCACCACCGGGACTCTGGGATCGCCTGTCGTGAACACCTACAGCACCGGAAATATTGCGGCTGTTATCAACGATCTTGCCACCGTTGATGTGCCGATTGCGGTCGGCGACTTCGGCGTGGTGTCCGATCTCAACGTGAAGGTCCGATTGAATCACACTTTCGATGGCGACCTTAATATCTCAATTATCAGCCCCACCGGCATCACTGTTCCGCTCTCAAGCCGCCGCGGGAGCACCGGCGATAACTTTGGCACGGGTGCGAATGACTGTTCCGGTACGCACACGGTATTCGATGACAGTGCGGCGACGTCCATCACCGCGGGAACGGCGCCTTTTGCCGGGAGCTTCAGGCCGGAAACCCCGCTCACCGCTGTCAATGGCGCCGGCGTAAACGGCACCTGGACATTGCGCGTCCAGGATGCGGCGGGCCAGGACACCGGGACCGTCTTTTGTGCGCAGTTGGAGGTAACGCGTCAGCAGAATTTCTGCTGCGGCGTCCCCACGCCTACTCCAGGGACGCCGACGCCCACTCCAGGGACACCCACACCCACAGCAACCGCGACTGCGAGTGCAACTGCGACTGCAACGCCTGGTGGAAGCACCACCCCGACACCGACACCTGGGTGCACACCATTCACCTTTGCGGGAACCGGGGTGGGACCAATCGCGGACAGCCCGGGTTCGCCAACTTATGGCCCACCGCTGGTGATTAGCTTTGCGGTAGCAGGGCAGACCTCGCCGCTCACGGCGGTGTCGGTGGATTTGACCCTGACCCATACGTGGGTTGGAGATCTGGACATGATCCTGACCTCGCCGGGAGGTACGGCCAGCCTTGTGGTGGTGAGTCGGATCGGGCAAACAACGGCCACCGGCGTCGGTGACAGCTCGAACTACAACGGCCTGTATAACTTCACGGACACGGCGTCTGGACCGAACATCTGGACGGTAGCGACAGCGGCGGCGTGTGGAGCTACGTGCGACGTAACGACCGGAGATTACCGGTCGACGGCTCCAGGAGGGGCTGGGCAGGTGGTTCCGGCACCGGTGACATCGCTCAATGCGGCGTTTGCGGGATTAACCACAGCCCAGATGAACGGGACCTGGACTCTGACCATACGGGACGGTGCGGGGGGCGATACGGGAACTGTGACCGCAGCGAACCTGAAGCTGGGCCAGGCTTGCCCGACACCGACGCCAACAGCGACGGCTACGGCTACCGCGACAGCCACCGCTACAGCGACACTTCCTCCGCCGACACCGACGGCCACCGTTACCGCTACGGCCACACCTGCGTCGCCGACGCCCACAGCGACGGCAAGTGCGACAGCCACTGGAACACCTGGACCTAGTGCCACCGCTACTGCTTCGGCAACACCGACTCCGAGCGGCGCCGCCTCACAGAACATCAATCTCTCAACAAGAATGTTTGTTCAGACTGGCGACAACGTTGGCATTGGCGGATTCATTATCACAGGCACTGGTTCCAAACATGTCCTGGTCCGGGCGCTTGGGCCATCGCTCACCGCTTTCGGAATTGCCAATGCGCTGCCGGACCCTGTGGTCGAGCTCCACGGTCCGGGCGGGTTTGTTACGGTGTTCAACGACAACTGGAAAGACACGCAGCAGGCGGCGATTGAAGCTACCGGCCTCGCGCCCACGAATGACCTCGAGTCAGCCATCGATGCCAATCTGCCACCGGGAAACTACACGGCGATTGTTCGCGGCAAGAACAACACCACGGGTGTTGCTCTCATCGAACTCTACGACATCAGTCCGGGAGCTACCCCGAAGCTGGCGAACATCAGCACGCGCGCCTTTGTGAACACGGGCAACAATATCGTGATTGCTGGGTTCACGCTTGGCGGCACCGCCGGAAATGGAAAAGTTATCATCCGCGGCCTGGGCCCAAGCCTGAGCGCGTTTGGGGTGTCTCCTGTGCTGGCTGATCCAACTTTGGAGCTGCGCGACAGAAATGGAGCGCTGCTGATCTCAGACAACGATTGGCAGGAGAACGCAGGGCAGGCAGCGGAAATCATGGCGGCCGGATTGGCTCCGAGCGACCCGAAGGAAGCGGCAATCGCCGCGACCTTGGCACCGGACGCCTATACGGCGTTGCTGTCCGGATCCGGTGGCAGCACTGGAATCGGTATCGTTGAAGTGTATGACCGCAACGCGGCAGCGGGCGGTTCGTCACCGACGCCGACGCCTGGCCCGACAGGAACGCCCGGTCCGACAGGAACACCGACACCGGCGCCGACCTCGACGCCAACGCCAGCGCCCACGGCAACGCCGACACCGGCACCTCCGTGCGTGGAGGGCTTCGATGGGGTGACGGCCCCGGCTCTGCCGACTGGGTGGACAGCGACCAATCAAGGCGATCCGCCGGATAACGGAGTGAAGTGGATAACGGTGACGGCCGTCT
>JBAPMH010000162.1:0-12724 GCA_049278515.1 Chthoniobacterales bacterium | reverse complement strand
GCGCATTCCGGTGCGAGCGGCCATTTGGGAAGTGCCCGGCGGTCAGATCGACGAGAAAGGCGAACCTACGGCCGAATCGATTGCCGAGGTGGCCCTCCGCGAATTGCGCGAAGAAACCGGTTTCGAGCTCGCTGAGGGCGGAAGCCTTATCTCGCTCGGGGACTATTTTACATCGCCCGGGTTCACGAATGAGCAGGGACACTTCTTTCTTGCCCGGCCCGTCCGGGAATGCGCGGCCGGCCATGCCCACGAGGAGTCGGAGTCGATTCTGGATTGCCGGGCCTTTCCCGCCGAGGAATTGCGCCGCATGATTGAAACGAACGAGATTCGCGACGCAAACACGCTTGGGATTTGCGTCCGGCTTCTGGCCCGCGGCTTTCTCTCCTTCGAGCAACCTTGACTTCCAACCCGATGGCTTTGCGAAACGTCTTCAAATTTCGAGACCTGCCGGAGAGCGAAACGTCAAAACCGTTTCTGGAACATCTCGAAGACCTGCGTTGGACGATCGTAAAAATGGCGATCACGCTCCTGGTCGCGATGGTGCTCTGCTTCGTCTTCCGGACGACGCTGGTGCAAATCACGCAGCGCCCGTTGCGCGAGATCGACTCGAGTATCGGGGCCTTGCGCGCTCTCGGCATTACCGATTCTTTCACGATCTCGTTCCGGCTCGCCTTCTATGCCGGAATCGTCATTTCCTTCCCGCTCCTGCTTTATTTCCTGGCCGAGTTTGTCCTGCCCGCGCTTACGGCGATGGAGAAACGCTTTCTCTTCCCGGCCATCTTCGTCAGCTTCGGCTTGTTCCTGACTGGTGTCCTGGTCGCGTATTACTGGCTGATGCCGAAAGCGATCTTGTTCTTTTTCAAGGACACCCAATCGCTGGGCTGGACGCCGGCCTGGACGGTGCAGGAATATTATTCTTTCGTCACTCGCTTCACGATCGGCTTTGGCCTGGCCTTCGAGCTGCCGGTCGCGGTACTCGCGCTGGTCCGGTTCGGGCTGGTCACTTACGAATTCATGGCTCGAACGCGGCCTTACGCAGTTGTCCTGATTTTTATTCTCGCCACCATCATCTGTCCGACACCGGATGTTCTAACGATGGTCGCCATGGCGCTGCCGATGTGCCTTCTTTATGAGAGCTGCATCTGGATTACGTGGTTCGTGCGGCGAAAAGCGGTGAGGGCCGCCGGGGAGGGAAACCATGATTAGTTCGCTGGCCGGCTACCATTTTTTCTTCGGCACGGTGGCATTCCTCGTCGGCGCGGTCGTCGGTTCGTTTCTTAACGTCTGCATATATCGCTTGCCGCTCGACCTGTCGGTCAACGAGCCGCGGAGATCATTCTGTCCGGCCTGCAAAAAACAACTCGCCTGGTACCACAATTTTCCCCTGCTTAGCTGGCTCTTTTTGCGCGGCCGTTGCGCCTATTGCGGCAGCCCGATTCCCTTTCGCTATTTCGCGGTCGAACTCCTGACCGCCCTTCTGTTTCTCTGCGTCTGGAGAGTGTTTCCCTGGCAAATGGCGGTGGCTTATTGGGTGTTCATTTCTCTTCTTATCACCGGCACGTTCATCGACTTCGAGCATTTCATCATCCCCGACGAGATCACCATCGGCGGCACCGTCGCCGGAATTCTCGCGAGCCTTGCGGTTCCCGCGCTGATGTCGGCCGACGGAAGGTTGAAGGCCCTGTTAACCTCGGCGGGGTCCGCCCTGCTGGGTTATGTGATTTTGTGGATCGTCCTCGAAGCTGGCAAAAAGGTTTTCGGGAAAAAGAAGGTCCGGCTGGATACTCCAACGGTCTTTACCTGGACGCGAAAGGGAGAAGATGCCGATTTCGTGGTGGGCGAAGAGCAGGGGTTATGGAGCGATTATTTTTCACGCGAAACCGACCTTCTCATTCTGCACTGCAACGAGGCGGTGATCGGCGATCGCCAGCTCGCCGCGACCGATCTTCATTTCCATTACAATCGAGTGAAGATCGGTGACGAAGAGCTCGAGCTCGATGCCCTGGATCAGATTTCGGGTGTCGTCCGGGAA
This sequence comes from Chthoniobacterales bacterium, assembly GCA_049278515.1. GTDB lineage: Bacteria > Verrucomicrobiota > Verrucomicrobiia > Chthoniobacterales > UBA10450 > AV80. Next base: position 10,692 of record JBAPMH010000162.1, on the reverse strand, counting down.
CTCGAGATCCCCCGTGAAGCGATGGGCCGCGGCGATTTGAAATTCCTGGCGGCGATCGGCGCCTTCCTCGGCTGGCGCGCGGTTCTCTTCAGCGTTTTCGCCGGCTCTCTCCTGGGCTCGTTCGTAGGCCTGGGAGCCCTGCTCATCGGAAGGCGGGTCTGGTCGTCGAAGCTGCCCTTCGGTCCTTATCTCGCCTTCGGGGGCCTGGTCTGGATGTTCTTTGGTGAATTCCTCCTCGGCTGGTATACCGGGCTCCTCAATCCGTAGGAACGCCCTCCGGCCCGCTGTCGGCGCAGTAGGTTTCGTGGATTGCCCGGCTGAGCTCGGAAAGCCGGTCCTGGATTTGTTCCAAATATTCGTGGAGACCGAATTTGAAAATGTCGCCGATGGTAGCGTAATCGAGATCGTAACGAAGACGGCCGGATAATCGTTCCGCCTCATTCGCGTATTTCGTTTCCGCCGAGCCCGAGATGTGGTGCAGGGCCGCATCGAAGTAATCGACGCTGAAACGGATCGACCGCGGGAACGCAGAGTGCGTGATGATGAATTCCGCCACTTTCCAGGGCGCCACTTGCCCGAAATAAATTTTGCGGTAAGCCTCGAGCGCGCTGCACGATCTCAGGACGGACATCCACTGGATGGTGTCGATGTTGCCTCCCACTTTCTCGCCCGAGGGAAGGAGAATGTGATATTTGATGTCGAGAAGGCGCGAGGTGCAGTCCGCCCGCTCCAGCAATTTCCCGATCCGGATGAAGTCCCAGCCTTCGCCGTGGGTCATGGTGGCGTCGGTGATGCCTTGAAAAAGATGCGAGCCGGCAACGATGCGCTTGAAGAATTCGTAGGGGCTCGTGCGGATGAGTTTTTTCGCCGTCTCGCTTTTCACAAAAAGATAGAGGCGGTTGATCTGCTCCCACATCTCACTGGAGATTTGCTCGCTGGTGGTGCGCGCATTTTCGCGGGCCCGCGTCAGGCACGACAAGATCGAATTCGGATTTTTCTTTTGCAGACTGACGAAATCGATCACGGCTTTGCCGTCCGGGGTCGGAAAGAGGGAGGCGAAAAGTTCGTTTTCTTCGAGGGAACTAACGATCGGATCCCATTGTTGCTTCGGGTCCGCTTCGTGTTGGTTGGTGAGGTCGAGCAGGATCTGGAGATTCACATCGGCGATCCGGGCGTTATTTTCCGCCCGCTCGATGTAGCGGCTCATCCAATAGAGGGAATCGGCGACCCGGCTTAGCATGGCGATCCCATCATTCGATTCCCCCATTGTCGTTTTTCTCGAGGATCCAGGTGTCCTTGCTCCCGCCGCCCTGGGATGAGTTGACGACCAATGAGCCCGGCCGCAGCGCCACCCGGGTGAGTCCTCCGGGGACAATGGTGACTTTCTCGCCGTAGAGAATAAAGGGTCGCAGATCAATGTGACGTCCCTGCATGTCGCCGTCACAGAAGGAAGGGGCTCGGGAGAGGGGAATGACCGGTTGCGCGATGTAGTTACGCGGATTCTTGCGGACCTTTTCTCGAAAGCGCTCGCGTTCCGCTTTTGTCGCCTGCGGTCCGATGAGCATCCCGTATCCGCCACTCTCGTTTACGGCTTTCACCACGAGCTCGGAAAGGTGTTCGAGAATATAGGTGAGATCTTCCTTCACGGCGGCCAGGTAAGTCTGGACGTTGGGCAGGAGCGGATCTTCGCTGAGGTAATAGCGAATCATTTTCGGCACGAAATGGTAAACCGCCTTGTCATCCGCAATGCCGGTCCCGATCGAATTCGCGAGACTGACGTTTCCGTCGCGATAGGCTTCGACAATACCGGGAACGCCGAGTCCGGAATCTTTCCGGAACACCTGGGGATCGAGGAAGTCGTCATTGATCCGGCGATAGATCACGTCCACCTGCTGATGTCCCTTGGTGGTGCGCATGAAGACTTTGCCACCCTGGGCAACCAGATCCCGGCCTTCCACGATTTCGATTCCCATGGAACGGGCGAGAAAGGAATGCTCGAAATAGGCTGAATTATACACGCCCGGCGTGAGCAGAACGATGGTCGGCTCGTGTTTCCCCCGCGGCGCGATGTAGCGCAGCACATTGAGCAATTCCTGGCTGTAATCCTCCACCGGGCGGACACGATATTGAGCGAGCAGGCTCGGAAACGTGCGCTTCATGGTCTGCCGGTTTTCGATGACGTAAGAAACGCCGGACGGGCAACGCGCGTTGTCTTCCAGCACGAGATAGTTGCCCTCCCGGTCCCGGATCAAATCGGTCCCGCAGATGTGAATGTAAACGTTCCGGGGAACATCGAAGTGCATGAACTCCGGACGGAAATGGGCGGCTTCCCAAACGATCTGTTTCGGGATCACGCCATCGCGCAGGATGTTTTGCTCGTGATAAATGTCGTGCAGAAACAGGTTGAGCGCAGTGATGCGCTGAATGAGGCCGCGTTCGACGATCTCCCATTCTTCAGCCGGAATGATTCGCGGAAGAAGGTCGAAGGGGAAAATTCGCTCTGTTCCCTGGTCGTCGTTGTAAACGGTGAAGGTGACGCCCTGGGTCAGAAAGGTGGAGGCGGCCAGGGTGCGTTTCCGTTCGAACTCTTCGCGGTCCATTTCCTTGAATCGCGCGAATAATTTGCTGTAATGGGGCCGCGCCACTCCCGGCCCGGCAAACATTTCGTCGAAAAAATCGCCGACCTGATAGTCGGAGAAGAAATCACCCATAAAGTCAGTCTGGCAGTGCGATAATGCGAAGCAAATGGAAACCCTGAGAGGAAACGCGGCTGAACATGAAAGTGCGTGTGCGCGGGTGGCGACGCAGTTTTCCCAGCGCTGGCTTCGCAATTATGTGCGCGGCAAACTTCGCCACGACCGAATCTATTCGACCGCCTACGATCTGCTCCGCCGCTCCGACGATCCCATTCTGGATGTCGGATGCGGCGTCGGTTTGCTGGCCTTTTACCTTCGAGAACGCGCCTGCCGCCAGCCGGTCCTCGGGCTCGACCTGGATGCGCGCAAGATTCGTTGTGGGAACAGGGTCGCCACCGCCCATTATCCCGATATCGATCTTCGCCATCAGGACGTCCGCGGAAAGATCCCGGTTTTTTCGGGCAACGTTGCTCTTTTTGACGTGCTCCATTATCTGCCGCAGGCGATGCAGGCCACCCTGTTGTCCCATCTCGCCGGCTGCGTCGCGCCGGGCGGCCTTTTGATTATCCGTGATTGCCCGCGGGAAAGCCGGCCCCGTTTCTGGATGACCTGGCTCGCGGAAAAATTCGCCCAAATGGTCTCATGGAACTTGAACGCTTCGCTTCATTTTCCATCGCGAACCGGCATTAACGGCGTTTTCAGCGAATCGGAATTCGAGCGGGAAAGCCGGCCTCTCTGGGGAAGTTCGCCGTTCAACAATCACATCTTTGTTTTTCGCAGGGTGTCAACGCCCGCTCCTACCGCGCGCGTCCGGTGCGAAGCTGTTCGGCCTGGGGAATGACACATCGATAACCGCGCTCAGCCAGTCCGCTCAGGGTCAACTCCAGACAGCGTGGATTGAAATCGGCATCCTTTGCGACCCGCTTTCCTTCATGAAGAAGAATGATCGCACCGGGTTTCACTTCGCGCAGAACTCTGGCCGCGACTACCTCAGGATTGCGCCGGATGGTATCCAATCCACGAACCGTCCACCCGATTAGAGCGAGCCCGCGCCGCGCGAGCTCGGGGTGAACAAACATATTTTTCAGGCCAGCCGGCGTTCGAAACAGCCGCGCGGGACGATCCGGGGCGGCGCGGAGCATTTCCGCGCAAAGGTCAATTTCCGATGCGACGCGACCTGGAGTGGCCGCCCAAAACATTCCGCTGGGGTGAATGAAGGTGTGATTCGCGAGCTCATGGCCGCGGATCAGGATTTCCGTGAGCAAACGCGGGTTTTTTTCCGCGTGCGTTCCAATAACAAAGAAAGTCGCGCGCGCCTCGAATCGATCGAGCAGATCAAGCATGGGGATGGTGTGAGCGGGCGAGGGCCCGTCGTCGATCGTAAGCCAGACTTCGGGCTCGCTCGTTTGAAACGAACGAATGACCGGGCCCCACCACTGGCAATTGGCCCGGAGGGTGGCGTAGAGAAGCAGCACGTGGGAAAGAAAAATCGGAGCGAGGGCAACAATGAGATTTGTCCGAGCGAGGAAAAATCCGAGACAGGGTGCGACAAAGGCGAACCCCAAAAGCGCCCGGCGAGTCCAACGCGAATTATTCTGCTCGATCACCGGTGTCATTGCGAAGAGCCAGGATGGCCGCGGCTGCCAGGTTCATCGCCACGGCAATCAACCAGATCGCTCCGATTTCCGCCGGCCAGGAACCGCCCTTGAGGAGAGACAACGCCATGGCGGACGCCGAAATTCCGAGAAGGACACTTTGGGCGCGCCGGAGCGGTATTGCCGGAAGAAGCCCGCAAAGCCGCAGCAGGCCGAGGATCAAGGAATTGAGATAGAGAACGACGAGCCAAAAGAGGCAGACAAAAAATACGAGCACCACCAACAACAATGTTTGTTGCCAAACTTGCAGCTCATCGGGAACAAACTGGGCGAAAAACAAATAGCTGATCAGATAGATCGCGATCCCCGTCAGGCAGGCCTCGCCCCAGTTATTTTCGGCGGGTCTGGAATCGCCGCCCCGAAGCCCCGCGAGAAGACGGAGCAGCGAAAAATAAAAATGCGGCCTGGGCTTATCGGGTTGGTTCATCAGGTGAAAAGATCGGGACAAAGGCAAACCATTGGTCCCAGGAGCGCGAGATTATTTCCTCGAGGACACCGCACCATTTCGCGACGGCGTCCGCGATGTCGTTCTCCCGGGCGTGGCTGGTGCGAAGGACGACGATCGGTTCGCAAACGACGACTTGATAGCTGCGGTATCCCGATCTCGCGATGAAGAGTGGATAGATCGGGACGCCCGCTACCTGGGCCAAGACGAAGGGGCCGTTCGGAAGCCGCACCCTTCTTCCAAAGAGCGTCCCTGAAACCCGGGCGACCTCGCCGTCCACTCGGTCGCCCTGGATGGAAACAATTTCTCCTGCTCGAAGGGCGTTGAGCAAGTCGAAGGAGAGCAAGGCGCCGCTGGTGTTGTAATCGACCTTGACCGCTCCCGCGCCCGTTTGTTCGAGCGAACTGCTCAGATGTTGGGCCGTCTGGCTATCTGGTTCCGGAGCACGCACCATTCGGATCTCACGGTTGAATCTCTCGGCGAATAAGGCCGCGCCGAGATCGTAGCTTCCCATGTGGGCGGTCAGGACGATCGCGCTCGAGCCGGTACCGAGTTGCTCCAGCCATTTTGCACCGATGATCTCGTAGGCAAACTCTTCCCGGTTCAGTTTGTAGAGGGCGGCGTCGGCGATCGTCCACGCGAAGTTCCAGAGGGTGCGAAAGGCGCGCAGGTGATTCATCGCCGGCGCGGAGCCGGGCAGGATAATCCGAAGATTAGCGACAAGAGTCCGCCGCGCGGGAGCCGCGAAAAAGAAAAAGAAGAGGGTAAAAAAGAAAACGTTAACCGGATAAAAGTAGAACGGCAGATTGACGATTGCCCAGTCAAGATACTCTCGCCAGAAGACCCCGCGAACAGCGAAGCGGCCCAGCCGGGTGGCGGATGAGCGGTCCATCACGCGCCTCGCAGAGGCGCGGCTACAGGAGTTTCCGGCGAATTCGCGTGGACGGGCATATCCTGGCGCTGCCTGCGCCCGCTAACCATCAGCCGAAGATTTGTCAGCTCCGCTCGCCACCAATGGAAAAGGCCTTTCCGGATGAGCTTGCCCACGCGTTTGTCGGGCACGAACCCGTCATATAGTTCGCGCCAGCCCGCGTTGTGCCTCCCGTAATAACCGGTCGCGAGCCGCCGCTTCGCCATTGTCACTAACCGCCGGTTGTAGAATTTCATCATCCCCCCGAAGGCACGGCCTGCCTTTCCCTCGAAGGGCAGGTGAAGAAATTCTCGCTCCGGGTCCCGGTAAACCGGGATGACCAGGCCGATGAAATAAGTCCCGACATCGAGGAGGAGCGCGGCGGCCATCAGTTCGGCATCCCCCATGTAGTAATATTTGTCCTTATACAAAGTCTCAAACCAGAGCCGGTAGGTCACCGGGTATTGATCGTTGTAATAGGCCAGCGACTCCGACACGTCTTCGCCGGCGAGATTTCGCGCGAGCAAATCGGCGGCGTAATAACTCGTGTAGGAACAGAAATCGAGTCCCGGACTATAAAGCGGGTCGATGAATCCGGCGGCGTCACCAACCGTTATCCAGCTGTCCCCGCAAACTTTCTTACTCCAGTAGGGCAGCGCCGAATACGCATGGACATCGTGCTCGATGATTTGGGCGCCGCTAAAAATCTCAGCACCGACCGGATGGGAAAGGAGATGAGCCCGGAGCCGCTCGCCAAGATTCGGGCCCTCGGCCAGCTTGAAAAGTCTCGAATCGTAAACAAGGCCTGCGCTCACATCGCCGCCTTGGAGCGGAATGATCCAGCACCACCAGCCGTAACCCATGAGATGGTTGGTGGCCCAGTTCCGGCTCGTCCGGCAGGCGTTGGCGTAATCGCGGAATTTTTCCCGCCATTCATAACTGTCCCAATCCTTCACTCCGGTGAGGCGCGCCCAGACGGCGTTGATCGGATGTTCGGTGTTTTGTTGGAAATGCCCGAGTTTCCGGGCCAGGACGGAAGCCCGGCCGCTGGCGTCCACGAGCCAGCGAGTGCTTACGCTCTGCTCTGTTTCATGGGTCGTGTAGGTCAGGCAGGACCTATCCGAGTGCAGCTCTAAATTCGTTACCTTGGCAGGGCGTTGCAGCTCGCAGCCGGCTGCCACCGCCAAATCCAACATGTGCTGGTCGAGCGTGCTCCGGTCCACCTGGAAAGTCGGCAACCGTGCCTGGTACTTTGCGCCCAGTTCCACGCAATCGTCAAAGGGCTGGTCCGGGCGGTTCGAAAACCACATGCGCAATCCCTGCTTTGCCAGCTGGTGGTGGCCGAGGTGATGGGTAAGCCCGAGCAGGCGGGTCATGTAACAACTGCTCAGCTCCGTGGTCGACTCACCGACCTTGCGATCGAACTCGGCGGTCTTCTCAATGATCAGGATGCGGGCCGCGGGATGCTTGCGCTTCAGCATCAGGGCCGTGGCGGAGCCGGAGAACGCCCCGCCTACGATCACCGCATCGTAGTCGAATTTCATCGCAGCAAAGATGATGGACTCAGCGCTCTCCGAACGCAATCGCGCGCTGTAGCCGCGGCGCTCAGTCGCCGCGAAAAAGCTACCGAAACGCCTCGACAGAGCGAGGCGGCTACAGCGACAAATACCGCGATGGAAACCGCGCGGCTTATCGACATGCATGTCCACATGGTGGGCAACGGAGGGGGCGGGTCCGGCGGCTGGCTCCGGTTGAGCGGCTGGCATCGTTGGCTTGCCGGTTTCATGCTGCGCCAGCTCGGTGTTCCCGCGAGCGCCCTCGAAGGCGATCTTGAATCCCTCTACGCCGAAAAACTGTTGCAGCTTGTCCGCGATTCTTCAATGGACGCGATCGTCCTCCTGGCGCACGAGCGCGTCCACGATCCCGATGGAACACCGCGCGACAATCTCGGCTCGATGTTCGTTCCCAACGACGTCGTGCTCGGGCTTGCCGAAAAATTTCCCGAGTTTCTGGCCGGGGTCTCGATCCATCCGGCGCGGCAGGATGCCCTGGACGAGCTGGAACGCTGCCTCGACCGCGGCGCCGTCCTGATGAAATGTCTGCCGAATTGCCAGAACATCGATCCGTCGGACCGGCGCTACCGTCCGTTCTGGGAACGAATGGCGGCGGCCGGGCTCCCTCTTCTCGCCCATACCGGCGGTGAGCACACGGTGCCGGTCATTAACGCCGCGTATGCCGACCCGAAGCTTTTGCGTTTCCCGCTGGAGTGCGGTGTGACGGTGATCGCCGCGCATTGCGCCACCAAGAGCGGCGCATTCGATCCCGATTATTTCGACGATTGGGTCGCGATGCTCGCAGAGTTCCCGAATCTTTACGGCGACATTAGCGCCCTGGTGTCGCTGAACCGTTGCGGGCATCTGCGCGATTGCCTGCGCGATCCCGCCGTCGCGGGACGGATTCTGCATGGAAGCGATTTTCCGGTGCCCGTGCTCGGCCATCGCCTGTGGCTGCAGGGGTGGATCGATCGCGCCGCTTTCCGGCGCTGCCAGAGCATCCGGAACCCGCTCGAGCGGGACTGGCAGTTCAAACGCGCTCTTGGATTTTCTGATGAAACGGCGGCGGCCGTGGCGAAATTGTTGCGATTATGATCTTCGCGAACGCGCGCCTGCTTTTGCCGGACGGAATTCGCGACGGCTTTGAGCTCGTCATCGAAGATGGAACAATCGCTGAGATTCGCGAGCGATCGTCCGCGGACGCGATCGATCTGCGGGGAAATTATCTCGTCCCCGGTTTTATCGATCTGCACATTCATGGCGCGCTCGGCCGGGATACGATGGAGGCGACGCCGGAAGCTTTCCGCGCGATCTGTGATTACCACGCCACCGGTGGCACCACCTCGTTGCTGCTCACGACAGTGACCGCGCCTCTCTCCGAGATTGTTAACGTTCTGAAAGTGGTGCGAGAGGCTCGTGGGGATCTCCCGCAAATTGCCGGCGTCCATATCGAAGGACCGTTCATCTCAAAGACGCGGGCGGGAGCGCAGCGCGCCGAGTTCATTCGCGATCCGGAAACGCACCTGGTCGATCAACTCATGCTGTTCGCCGACGTAATCAAAATCATGACCATTGCTCCGGAGTTACGCGGCGCGCTTGCGCTGATCGATCGCTTGCGTTTGCACAAGATCATCGTGAGCGGCGGGCATAGTGACGCTACCGATATCGAAGCGCGGGCTGCTACGGAATACGGGATGCGGCATGTGACCCACACCTTCAATGCGATGTCGTCGGCGCGACGCCAGGGAATTTATCGCACTGCTGGCCTGCTCGAGTTCGCTCTCGGCGAACCGGACATCACCTGCGAGCTCATTGCCGATGGTCACCATGTCGCGCCGACCTTGATGAAAATGCTTTACCGGGCCAAAGGGCGTCGCGGCATTTGCCTGGTTACCGATGCGACCGCTGGGGCCGGCCTGCCTGCGGGGACGGAGTTCACGCTCTCCGGGCGCCGCTGTGTCGTGGGCGACGGCGTTTGTTTCTTGTCCGATCGCTCGGCCCTGGCCGGGAGCGCCTCCCGCATGATCGATCTCGTCCGGATGATGGTGAAACAGGTGGGCGTGCCTCTGAACGAAGCGATCGCGATGGCCACCGAAAATCCCGCGCGCGCTCTTGGTTTGACGACTAAAGGAAAGCTCGAAGCCGGCTCGGATGCGGACTTTGTCGTGCTCTCGCCTGAGTTGGAAGTGGAGCAGACTTTTCGGGCCGGTGAGCGTGTTTTTTCGTAGTCATTCTGAGCGGAGCGCAGCGGAGTCGAAGAACCCCGGCGGATGTCGAGCGACGACCAACGGGATCCCTCGACTTCGCTCGGGATGACTGCAAATCAGATCGAAAGCAAGAAATTCGCGGTATCCAGCGAGGCTGCCGGTCTTCCCAGCCGGCTGACGTTCGCGGCCCATTCGTGCCACTGGGCGGCATCGTTTGCGAAGGCGTTTTGGACTGCAGAAATCACGGCATCGGGGGTGAGCGCCAGCGTGCCGGATTTTGTTTTCATGATGTAACGCGCGTTGCCTTCTTCCTGTCCGGGGATGACGTGGTTCACGATGATTGGACAGCCGGCCGACATTGCCTCCTGGACAGTTGCGCCGCCCGCCTTGCTGATCACGAGATGGTTCGCGCGCAACAGGCGCGGCAGCTCGTCGCTCCACGCGACCGCTTCAAATTCCTGCGTCACGGTCCGGCGAATCTTGTCCACGGAGACTTTCAATCCAGCGTTCCGGCCGACCGTGACGGTCAACTGAATCTCGGGCAAATGGGCGAGCTGGCGGACCAAATCCGGCGCCGACGAGTTCGCGGAATTGATGATGTAAAGGACGCGGCGGCCATTTTCGTCGGACGGCGGCGGACGGACCTCGGTGAGTTCGGCAAAGACCGGACTGACCGGAAAGCCGAAGGTCTTTACCTTTTCGGCCGGAATTCCCGCCTGCAACAAGACGTCGGCGCTCACTTCGTTCGGCAGGAGATAGTAATCGGCGCTGCACTGGTACCAGATCGCGTTCACGCTGATCGAATCGGTGACGACGACCACCCGTTTGTGCTGGGGCGCGCCTTCCCAGCCGAGCAGCTCGTCGAGCATATGGGAGTAGGCTGGATAAACCGACACGACCACCTCCGGTTGGAGCCGATCGAGCATCCGGCGGAGACGATTCTTCAAAGTGAAGAAGACCCGAAAATCGCCCGCGAATTTTTTCTGGCGATCGAGCCAGCGATAGATCACGCCCCATACTTGCGGCGTGCGATTGATCATCCCCATGTAGGCGACGCGCGCCCAATCGTTCGCGATCCCGTAGGTTTCGGAGAAAAGATCGTGCAACTCGACGTGGACGCCATCGGGCGCGACCTTGCGAAGGCCGTCGCGAATGCCGCGGGCGGCGCTGTTGTGTCCCTCGCCGTAACCGGCGGTCAGGATCAGGATCTTTTTCACAACTCGTTAGGCGCTGCGGAATCTCAAATTGTAGGGCAAGCGCACCGCTTGCCGGCACAGTGTGGCAAC
>JBAPMH010000161.1:0-4952 GCA_049278515.1 Chthoniobacterales bacterium | reverse complement strand
GTGAAGCGCCTGGGTTGGAGGCAACGATGATAGCAAGGCGCTTCACAGAAGCGCCACTACAAGCGTCTCAATCGCTTGGCCGGTTCGCCGCTACGATGATTAAAGCTGAGCGTGAGCCGCATTCCCTCGAGGGCAGTGCCGAATCGTAAGCTCGGGGCGGAGCCTCACCATTCACTATTCACCGATCACGTTCCCTACTTCCCCAGCTCGTCCGCCAGCGCCCCGGCGTCGTAAACTTTCCGAATCGCCTCCGTGATTGCGGCGGAATCGACACTCACGGCGCGCGCTTCCTTGTCGGTATAAATGCAATCGAGCACCAGCGATTGAATGTTGCCGTCGAAAATAATCCCGACGAACTCGTTCGCTTTGTTCACCACGGGACTGCCGCTGTTGCCGCCGATGATGTCGGCATCGGAAACGAAATTGAATTTCGTGGCCGGATTGAGCATCGATTTTTTATCGACCCAGCGCTGAGGCAGATCGAAGGGCGGTTGACTCTTGTGCTCGTCGGCGCGCGCGTAAAGGCCGGCGGTATCGGTCAGGGCGGGGATCTGTTTCCCGTTCTCCTCGTAACCGCGGACTGGACCATAGGAAAGACGAAGGGTGAACGTCGCGTCCGGATAATTGCTCGTGCCTTCGATCGCAAAACGCGCCTTGGCGATGTCGCTGTAAGCCTGCTGTTTTGTTTCGTCCTGGGTATCGTAAACTTTGCGGGCGGCACGGGCGGGCGCATCGACCAGACGCGCGAGCTCAATCATCGGATCGTTTGCCGCCTTCACGGCCGGGGCGCCGCCTTCAAAGAGCTGTTTTCGTACGGCGACATCTTTTAGTTTCGTCCCCTTGATCAACTCCGCTGTGCGCGCTGTCGGCGATTTGCCGGCGAGGACTTTCTGGACGAGCGGATCGTTCCATCCGAAACGGGTGGCAAGATCGGTGAGCGAATCGGTCAACATGACCTGCTCCAAATCGTCATATACCGGCTCGGTCGAGAACAGGTCCAGCTCGAGCGATTCCTTGTTGCTGTCGCGGAATTCCGGGAAGCGCTCGCCATTGGGCTTCGGCCGTTCGTCGCCGGCGCGGAGGAGGCGGCGGGCGTACTTAAAGAGGGTGCTGTAAAAGCCCCGGGGCGCGCGATAGGAGGCGCCCTGTTTGCCGCGGAAAGTTTCGTAATAACTGTAAACCGGCATGACCTTCGCGGTTTCTTCCTGCGCTTTCTTGATCCGATCGTAGGCAGCGAGGGTGCCCTTCCACTTTGCGTCCTTCGCCATCCCCTCGCGCAATTTTTGTTCGCGCGCTTTCAAGGAACGGTCGATCTCGGGATCAAGCAGCGCCGCGAAATAACCGTCGTAACGTTTCCGGTTATTTTCGACCCCGCGGATCAGGCCCTGGGCGCGCCGCTGATTTTCGAAGCTGCGGTCCGCCCAGGCATGGAGGAAAGTCTCGCGCCGATAATACATGTTCAGGAGGGACGGAACCTCCTGGTCGCGCAGCTCGGCCGATTCCGTGACGGTGAGCTGACGATCCGTCCGCCCGGGATGGCCGCTGACGAAGGTGAGCTCGCCATCTTTCGGCCCCTCGGGATTCCATTTCAGGAAATGCTCGATCTTCGCCGGCTGGCCGTTTTCGTAGGCGCGGAAAATACAGATATCGAGATCGTAGCGCGGATATTCAAAGTTATCCGGATCGCCGCCGTAGAACGCAATCTGTTCTTCCGGCGCGAAGACGAGACGGACATCGTCATAACGCTTGAACCGATACAGGTGGTAAACGCCGCCCTGGTAAAGCGTGACCACGTCGGAGCGCAACCCGGTCTTCTCTTTGCTCTCCTTCTCGATCTCGGCGATGGCCTTTTGCCGCGCTCCCGCGGCTTGCTCCGCGCTCATTCCCGGCTTCAGGGCCGCGGCCACGCGCGAAGTCACGTCTTCGATCGAGACCAGGACGTTCAGTTCCAAGTCAGCCGCTTTGACTTCGTCCTTTTGCGTTTTCGCGTAGAACCCGTCCCGCACGTAGTTGTTCTTTTCGCTGCTCATTTTCTGAAGGGTGTCGAGGCCCACGTGGTGATTCGTGATCGCAAGGCCAGTCGACGAAACGAACGAGCCGCTGCCGCCGGAGTTGAAACGGACACTCGATTTCTGGAGATGCTCAAGCCACTGCGCGGTTGGCTCGAACTGATATTTCTCCTTCAGCTGCTTGAGAGGGGGATTGGTGAAAAGCCACATTCCCTCGTCGGCCATGGCGAACGAGAGAGCGCTGGAGATGATGGCGAGAGTCAGAAAAAAGCGGCGAAGAATCGGGTAAGCCATAGAGCGTGCAGCTTAAGACGGAGAGGTCCAATCGCCAGCAAATTTCACGGTAACCTCCGTAATCGCCTGAACCCGGTACGCCCCGTGCCGGCCGGAGGGAAGTGACCCAGCGCGGATTCGCCCGGAAAGTTCGATAATAGCCCAGCGCTTTAGCGCTGGGATAATCGCCCGCAAAGATTGCAAGTCCCTTTGGGGACGACAGAAGTTCTAATCAACTCGGGTCGTTGAAGTTGAGATTTTCTTTCGGCAGGCAACGGGTGTATGACAGCTCCTGTCGTCCCCGACGGGACTTGGGCGCGACGATCCGAGATCACCCAGCGTTAAAACGCTGGGCTATTTTCGGAATGGATGCGGCGCCGAGCGAGCCTTTCGCGCCGAAACGCAAACAAGGCGACAGAGTGTGGTGGCTACAGGGCACCCGTTCATTTTTCCATTCCGCGCGGGGAGACCATCTGTATGCTCTCGCCGTGTCAAAACGACAGAACCGAAAGGCTCAGAACCGTTCCGCAGTCAGGAACAAAATAGCGCCTTCCGGAGTGTCGTCGCACCCTGCCTCAGGCCACGGCGAAAGATGGTTTGAGAAGGATGCCTGGCTCATCGGAATCATCCTTGTTCTCACGGCACTGGCCTACGCCAACTCCCTTTCCGGTGAGTTTCTTTACGATGACTGGTATCAAATCGAGCGGAATCCCGCGATTAAATCCTGGTCGTTCCTGTCTTCGGTTTTTACCCGCCACGTCTGGGAATTTTCGGCCACTGAGAACATGCCGGTCAGCGGCCTTTATTATCGCCCGATCTTCAATCTGGCGCTTCTGATCAACTATCAGCTGGTCGGCCCAGGGGTGTTGGGGTGGCATCTTGTTTCGTTGTTGATCCATCTCGGCACTACCGCCCTGGTCTATCGGCTGGCGCGCCTTTGGAACTTTGAAAGAGTCGCCGCGGCCCTCGCGGCCCTGATCTTTGGGCTGCACCCAATCCATGTCGAAGCGGTCGCCTGGGCGTCGGCTTTGCCAGACCTGATGCTCGGTTTTTTCGCCCTGGGTTGCCTGATTCTGTATGAAAAATGCCGTCGGGCCGAGCGATACCGCGTTCTCTATTTTTTAGGCAGCGTCGTCTGCGCGTTCCTCGCCATGGGAGCGAAGGAGACCGGAATGATTCTGCCGCTTTTCCTGATTGCGCGCGAAATTCTTGATCGGGGCGAGGGGAGAGAAGCAGGCCGGAGAATCAAAACAGCTGCTCTCCTGATCGCACCGTTCGCAGTTCTCGCGATCGGCTATGTGGCGGCGCGTTATTCCGTCCTGGGATTTTTCGCCAAGACCAACGCCCACTCCGTCTGGGAATCGATCCTCACCGTCCCCTATATCCTGATGCAATACGTCAGGACGCTGGTCGCGCCCTATCCGCTGGCGTTCATCTACGATTACGAATTTGTTTTGTCGGCGACGGATCCGCGGTTCTGGGGCAGTGCCCTTGTTCTCCTGGCCCTGGCGATAATCATAATTTGCTTTTGGATTTCCCATTCGCAGGCTCGGAAGGGCCTCGCCCTGTTCGCGGTTTTTCTTTTGCCCGCCCTAAACCTGCGAGCGCTGACCCCGATCGAATCGATTGCTCACGATCGGTATCTCTATCTTCCGTCAGCCGGGTTCTTTCTCTTCGCTGCCTTCCTTCTTCATCGCCTGGCGAAGCGGCTGAGCGCGAACCCGGCAACCTTCCTGGTGAGCGTGGGAGCGGTTGCGGCGGTGGTTCTCGCCACCATGACCGGGTTCCAAAATCTAACCTGGCAGAACGATACGATCCTGACCGAATCGGCGCTGCGGTTTGCTCCGAAATGGCCGTTCCTCCACCTCCATCTGGCGGAGGTATATGAAGAAAAAGGCCGCGTCACCGAGGCGGAAAGCGAATTTAAACAGGCGGTGATTCTCGGGCCGGGATGGGCGGCCGGATATGAGACCCTCGGGAATTTTTATTCAAAGCGAGGCCGGGCTCAGGAAGCGGAGCGCCTTTTTTTGGAAGCGATCCGCCGGGGCACGAATGTCCTGTCGACCAAAATAAATCTCGCGGTGAACGAGATCCGCCTGGGCAAATTTTCGGAAGCCAGGACGCTTCTCGAGCAGGTCTTGGCCGAGCGCCCGGATAACGCGGCCGCCAATTTCAACCTGGGTTTGGCTCACGAAAAACAGGAGCACCTCGACTTGGCGGAACAGCATTATCAGAAAGCGATCGCAAGAGATCCCGCCTACGTGGATCCCCGCGTAAATCTGGCCGCCGTTTTGGTGCGCCAAATGCGGTTCGACGACGCGTACAAACAAATCGACGCCGTCCGCTCGCTTGCTCCGCAAAACACCGAGATCCTGTATTCGCTCGCCGGCGCCTACCTTCAATCGCGGCAGTGCGACAACGCGGTGGAGACGTTGAGTCAACTCAGTCAGGCGCAGCCCAATCAGCCACGCGCCCATGTCATGCTCGGATTGAGCTACGAATGTCTGGGCCAACTGGAGAGCGCCCGCTCGAGTTTTCAGCGGGCCATCGAGGTAGCTCCGCAGGATCCGATCGGCGCGGTAGCGCGACGCCATCTCGAGCAACTCTCCGCTCCGAAATAGCGCCGGCCGTCAATATTCGATCGAACGCCGGAGGCGTGAAGGATTAGAG
>JBAPMH010000160.1:0-4233 GCA_049278515.1 Chthoniobacterales bacterium | reverse complement strand
CCATCCACCCTGCCATCATGAAAATCCTCGAATTCCACGATTATCGGCTTCGGGAAAAACCTCTTGTCTACATTTGGGACATAGAACGTAAAGATTTTTTGGCCGATTTGGGATTAAACGTGAAAGTCCGACCAAAGATGTACACGAGCGTCCATTACGTCGTTCAACCGCACTTTGGAAATCTGGGATGCGAGATCCAGGTGCGGACTCTTGCAGAGGAACTTTGGGGCGAGGTGTCGCACACAGTAAACTATCCCCACGAAACTGACAGCATCGCATGCGTTCACCAGTTAGCTGTGCTCGCTCGTGTTGCATCCGGTTGCACCCGCCTTGTTGATTCGATATTCGCGTCGCGGGCGGAGCACGAGGCGCGTCGAAATAACGTCACATAGAGGGGGCGGTTTCCTTGGTGTTAGGTCACCGCCCCATATCGCCGGTTCCGCTTTCCGAAATCCTCAACGGCCTCGACGAGATCTTTCTTCCCGAAATCAGGCCAAAGCTTTTGGGTGACGTACATCTCCGTGTAGGAAAGCTGCCAGAGGAGAAAATTCGAGAGACGCATCTCTCCGGAGGTGCGGATAAGCAGATCGGGGTCGGGATAGTAACGCGTGTAAAGATGTTTGCTGAACATGTCGACGTCGATCATGGCGCGGTCGATGTGCCCGGAATCGATCTGGCGCAGGAGGCTCTTGATCCCGTCGATAATCTCCAGCCGTCCGCCATAGCTCAGCGCCAGGATCAGGGTCAGACCTGTATTGCCGGCGGTGCGCTCAATCGACTCGTGCAATTGCTTCTGGCAACCCGACGGCAAATCGGTGAGCCGGCCGATCGCCTGAAGCCGGACATTCTTCTCGAGTAACTCCGGGGTTTTTTCTTTCAGGAAACGCTCGAGCAGGCGCATCAAGGCGAAGACCTCGGTTTTGGGCCGCTGCCAGTTTTCCGCGGAAAAAGCGTAGAGGGTGAGAAATTCGACCTTCAATTCGCCGCAGGCCTCGACGCAGGCCCTGACGGCGTCTGCTCCCTTTTCATGGCCTTTAATTCGCGCCAGGCCGCGGGTCCGAGCCCAGCGCCCATTCCCATCCATGATGATCGCGATGTGACGGGGAACGAGTTTGGGAGCCGCTGCCATGGATTCTAGAGGATGATCGTTTCGGTGCGGGTGGGGCCGACGCTGACGATCCGCAAGGGCGCGCCGGTCAATTCGGCAATGGCGCGCACATATTTTTTGGCAGCGGACGGCAGCTCGGAAAATCGCCGAGCGGACTGGGTAGCCGTCTTCCAGCCTGGAAACTCCCGATAAATGGGTTCGCAATTCTCGAGCTGCGCGGCGTCGCAGGGAGGAACGTCGAGCCGCTTGCCATTGAGCCGATAGGCCACGCAAACCCGGATCGGATCGACGCCATCCAGGCCATCGAGATTCGTCACCGCCAGCTCATCGATCCCATTGAGCATGGTCGCGTAACGAGTAGCCACCGCGTCAAACCAGCCGCACCGCCGGGCGCGCCCGGTCGTGGCGCCGAACTCGCGGCCCATTTCGTGAAGCTTATGGGCCAGCCCGGCGTCTTCCGTCGGCAACGCCCCCTCGCCCACCCGCGTCGTGTAGGCCTTCATCACGCCCACCACCAGATCCATTCGATGCGGCGGAACTCCGGTCCCGGTGCAGGCGCCCCCCGCGGTCGTATTCGACGAAGTAACGTACGGGTAGGTCCCATGGTCGATATCGAGGAACGTCCCCTGGGCGCCTTCGAAAAGGATTTCTTTTCCCCACTGTAGGGCCTGATGCAGATAAACGACGGTGTTGGTAACGAATGGCCGCAGCTTTTGACCCGCCTCGAGATAACTCTCGTTGACCTCGCGGAAGTTGATCGGCTTCGCGCCGAGCGCCTGGAGAATGCTGTTATTCTCGCGCACCTTCGCCTGCAATTTTTTCGAGAACAGGATCGGCTGGATGAGGTCCGACATCCGCAGACCGGTCCGGGCGGCCTTATCGCCGTAGGCGGGGCCAATGCCGCGCTTGGTCGTGCCGATCTTGGCGTGCCCCTTCCGCAGCTCCCGCTGTTCGTCGAGCAATCGATGATACGGCAGAACGAGGTGGGCACAGTCGCTGATCAACAGATTCTTTCCGATTTGGACGCCGAGCTTCCGCAGACTCTCGATCTCCTCGACGAGCGCGACCGGATCGATCACGACACCGTTGCCGATCACGCAGCGCTTTGCCCGTCGAAGGATTCCCGAAGGGATCAGGTGGAGAATGTATTTCGTGCCGCGATGGATGACGGTGTGGCCGGCATTATTACCGCCCTGACTGCGGACGACGATGTCCGCCTTGGCCGTGAGGACGTCGATAATCTTGCCCTTGCCCTCATCACCCCACTGCGCGCCGATCAGAATTGTGTTCGCCATGAAAAAAAGGACAACAAATTGTCCCGACGCATCCGGCTGGACACATTCGGGACTGCGGGAAAGGATAAGTTGGGCCGGCGTCGCTGCAAGCGGATTCCGATCTTCTCTTGCTCCTGCTCTTACTCTTGCTCTTGCTCTTGCTCTTGCTCTTTCCTTGGAGCGTCGCGGCAGAGTGAGATCAACGTCACGACCCGGGAGCAAGAGCAGGAGCAAGAGAAAGATCGAAGAAAGAAAAACATTGTCGGTCGAAAGTTGGTCCCGTACTCTCGGCTCATGCGCAACATACTGCTGATTATCCTGATCCTGCTATTGATCGGAGCTTTTCCCGGCTGGGGCTACAGTTCGGGATGGGGCTATTATCCGTTTGGCGGAATCGGGCTCATCCTCCTGATCGTGCTCATTCTCGCGCTGACCGGGAAATTGTAGAGTTCGCGGTCCAGCGGTTGATGCCAACCGGCGTCTCTCCGGCCTGAGGGAAGGCCGGTTCCATTGCTTTATTGTAGCGGCGTCGCTCTGTCGCCGTAAGAACGCCGGCCTGCGTTCGGCGGCTCGACAGCGTCTCGCCCTACCAGGGGAAGAGGCCATCCTCCGCCCTCCATCCTCGCTTGATCCTTCCCTTATCCGTTTAATCCGCGCAATCCGCGGTTGTCCATTTGCTCGACGCGGGTGTGACACCCGCCGCTACACCGTCCGGCTCGACAGCGTCTCGCTCTACCAAACCTACCGAGTGCTGGTGAGCGACCGCTTCAGAGCCGCGGAGGATTCCGAGGTGCTCCGCTTCTTCGAGGAAAAGTTGCGGTTCGTATCGAAATGATAACTCCCGTCGTGAGTGAAGGTATTCATCGCCACGCGATAATTCGCCCCGCCGCCCGAAAGGTGCCGGTGTGACGCGATGAATTTCGTCGGATCAAAGTAATTGCTGAAATCCTTTTGGAATTTCGAACGGCTCATCCCGATCTCCAGATTCTTACGGATCTCGAAGTGCAAATGGGCATCATACTGACCGTGAGCGGTGCCCATGGTGGCGATTTGCTGGCCGCGCGAGACTTTCTGACCGCGACTCACCAGCATCGTATTCAAGTGCCCATAGAGCGCGTCGATGTATTTCACGGTGCCACTTTCCCGGTAGGCGTGGCGCACGATGATCACGTTCCCCCAGCCCAGATGAACGTCGCGCGCGAAAACAACAATCCCATCGCCAACGCTGTAAATGGGATCCCGGAGATCGGTGTCACCGCCCCGGATTCCATCCCAATCCTCGCCCATATGCCCATGGACGCGGTAACCCCGAGCTTTGTAATAGCCTTCTGCTTCCGGCTTACCCACCGGAAAGTCGAAACCATCTGCGATCTTGGTAAACGCGGTGTCGAAGGAACCGTTCGCCGGGATCACCGAAGGCGGTGTGGCCAATGAGGAAACGGAGACGGGTTCCACTTTCGTGCTCAGGCTCTTCGGAGCGACCATCGGCTCCGGCTTCGAGGGTTCAGGCCCGGCCGCCACAATTGCCGGTTTTTCCTTCGCTGGGGCCAACTTCTCTGCTTTCGGCGTCACCGGCTCGGCCTTTGGCTTCTCGGTTTTCGAGCTCGATTTGCTGGCGATCTCGTCCTTCGGCGCGGCAACCTTATCCTTTTTCGCGAGAGCTGGATCGGCCTTTTCAGTCTGCGCCTTCGCCGTCGCTGCGCTGGCCGACTTGTCCTTTGTCGAGATAGGTTTGTCGCCCTTCCCAGGTTCCGTCTTCGCGGTCTCGGTCTTCGCGGTCGGGTGGCTGACGATCTCGTCTTTGGGCGGGGCAACCTTGTCCTTCTTCGCGAGAGCTGGATCGGCCTTTTC
>JBAPMH010000159.1:0-4592 GCA_049278515.1 Chthoniobacterales bacterium | reverse complement strand
CCCCAAAACAGTAACCCTCAAAATAGAAAGAACCCCATGACAACAGTATCCGTCAGTGCACGCGGTTTAGTCCGCTTCGTTCCCAGCTCAATCGGCATCCTCCTGGCTGCCCTTGTGTTTGTCGCATTCCCAAGTTCCTCCGCCCTCGCAGACCAATGTGCTGTGGTAGAGTTTGAGGAGACTGGGTATTGTTGCAATCATAACATCTATGTGAGTCTGAGCACGGCTACGAGCGGAGCAACTATCTTCGTTACGTGGAACACATACTCCCCTCCGGCAACTCCCACGCACAACGGCAGTATCCCAACGGGCACCACGAGTACTTGGGTGGGGCCACAATTTGTGGTGCCCCCCGGTGGACGGTTGTACATCAAAGCACTCTCCTATAAAGCGGGTTTCACCGATTCGGCCGTGACCGAGTACTCGGTAGAAAACTTTTAAACCTGTCGTGGCTCTTTAGGAATAAGGGCCGCGAACGTAAACGACAGTCGAGAAAGACAAGCAACGAGGCGCCTACGCACATCGTTTGTTCGAACGGTGTGCGCGGGAGCCATCATGGTGCTTGGATCACGGCGCCGAATTGGGTTCAAGAAAAAGCTGCGGTCCTGGGGCTGCCCGCATAGGGAGGAAGCTCTCTGCTGAACCGCCGTCCCTTTTTCGGTGCTATGTTTGAACGGAAAGCCGGTACTTTCCGGGACCTAATGCGATTGGATATCTGGTAATATATTCACTTGAACGTATCTCCTGTCTTGTTTTAGATTTATCCCATGCAGCGCTTCGCTCTCCCGATTGTCCTCGCGATCGCCTCGCTCCTCACAGGCATTGTTGTCGGTCGTTATACTTCCTCGCCCGCCGAAGTTGTTCCGCCACGCAGCAAGCCGAGCAGCGCCCCGGATTCATTGGCCACCAACCCGATAAATCCTCCTCCTGTTTCTCCGCGCAAGAAAGTAGTCGAATCAGATGCCGCTCCGGCCGAAACCGCGGAATCGGCGGAAAATATCATCGCCAAAATCAAAACCGCACTCGCGCATTCGAGCAGCCGTCATACTTATGCCACCTTCAGCAAGCTGGCGGACAAAGTGGACCTGTCCAATTTGGGTGAAGTCCTCGCCTTTGTGCAGACCCTCCCGAACCCCCAGGAGAAAGCCATGCTCGTTTCGCTCTTTGTCGGGCGTTGGGCGGAGCTCGATCCCAAGGCCGCCCTTGCTTTCGCGGAGACTCTTCCCGCAGGCAGCGCGCGAAACTGGGCCATGACCAGCGCGGTTGGCGGTTGGGCGGAGCGCGATTCCACGGCGGCGAGCGCCTGGGTGCAGCAATTACCGGCGGGCCCGACCCGTGATCAGGCCATGCAAACCGTCATTTCTGCAATGGCCGAGAAAGATCCCCAGGCGGCGCTGGCTTTTTTGCAAGCCCTGCCCGCCGGGCGCAATCGCCAGAATCTTTACTGGCCGATTTTCAGCCGCTGGACGCTGACCGATCCGGCTGTGGCCGCCGAACGCGCCCTGCAAATGCCCGGCGGCGCCAATCGTGATATCGCGCTGCAAATAGTCGGCTCGAGTTGGGCGAACCAGGATCCGGAAGCGGCCTTTGCCTGGGCGAACACCTTGCCGCCGGGACAAGCCCGCACCAATGCGGCGCAGGCTATTTTAGCGAGCTGGGCGATCAAAGATCCGGAAAAAGCCGCGGCCATTATTACCGCGTTGCCGCCGGGGCCGGTGCGCGATCAGTCCGTCAGTAACGTGGCGCGACAATGGGCCCAGCTGGATGCTCGGGCGGCCTTGAAGTGGAGTCAGGAATTGCCCCCGGGGGATGGCCAGCGCACCGCTTTGCGGACCGTCCTTGCCAGTTGGGTGCAAACAGACCCCGCCGCCGCGGCTGAGTTCGTCATTACCCTACCGCCGGGGAAAGCTCAGGAAGACGCGACGATGGCCATCGTCATGCAAATGGCCAACAGTAACGTGGAAAGCGCGGTCAGTTGGGCGCAGAAACTTCCCACAGGCGCGCGGCAAACTGCGCTGGCCAATATCATCTCGCAGTGGAGTGAGGCCGATCCGCAGGCCGCGGCGGACTTCGCGCTTCGGACAAGTGATGCTGAGGGACGGAAGACTCTGCTCGAGAATGTTTCCCGGCAATGGGCCCGAAGCGATCCAGAGGGAGCGCTCGCCTGGGCTGGAAATTTGTCGGACATGGCCGCGCGTGATTTCGCGTTGCCCGGCGTGATTGGGATCGTGGCGGAGTCCGATCCGCGTGAAGCTGCAAAATTGGTCTCCCGATTGTCGACGCCGGAAGCGCAAGCGAGCGCGACCGCCGCTATCGCGTGGCAATGGGCGAGCAGCGACCCTCGGGCTGCCGGTCAGTGGGCCACGACCCTGGCGGAAGGCAAAATTCGCCAGCAGGCATTCGAAAACCTGATGAATCGCTGGTCGGAGAACGACCCGTATGAGGCGGGCATCTGGCTGGGAACATTGCCGCAGGGAGAATCGCGGGATGTGGCCATTACTTCTTATAGCCGCCGGATTGTCCTCTCCGATCCGCAGGCCGCCGCGCAATGGGCGGAGACGATTGGAAATCCGTCGGTGCGCGAACGTCAGCTGGAATCCATTGTTGTCACCTGGCTGCGAGCCGACCCGAATCGCGCGGCCACCTGGCTCAACCATTCATCGTTGTCCGCGGAGGCGAAGGCCCGGCTCCTTTCCCAGAACCAATAGGCGCAGCCATGAGGAAGAATTCCAAAGCCAGGGCGGCGAAAGAACGACAGGCCGAAGTGAGGCGTATCCTGGATCTCCTCCATCGATGGGGAATCGATACTTTAGGTCAGTTTGCCGCTTTGGAGAAAGAGGCGGTCGGAGTGTGCCTGGGTGCGATCGGGCTGGAGCTTTGGGAGCGCGCCTGCGGAAAGACGACCCGTTTGCTCAAGCTCGTTACGACGCCGGAGTCCTTCGAGGAAGCATTCGAATTCGAAAACGAAATTGAAACAAGCGAGCCGCTCCTCTTCATGCTGCGCAGATTTTTGCAGCAATTTTCGGTGCGGCTCGGCGCGCTTTACCTGGTCATTCGCGAACTGGAATTGCTCATTACCTTCAGCGACAAGAGGACTTACCAGCATCGGTTTAAAATTCCCGAGCCGACCAACAACGTCGAAGTGCTCTTCCGGATGTTGCACACCCATCTGGAGAATTTTACCTCCGACTCGCCCATCCTTGCCGTCGCCCTGAAAGCCGAGCCCGCCAAGCCGTCGTTCGAACAATTCCATCTCTTTGAAACCGCTCTCCGGGATCCCATGCGCCTCACCGAAACGCTCGCGCGCCTGAGCGGACTCCTCGGCCCCGATCGAGTGGGGACACCGGTGCTGGAAGAAACGCATCGGCCCGATGCCTTCCGGATGGAGCCGTTCGCCTGGCAGCTTCCGGAAAAAATGGCCGATGATTTTTCGCCGTTGCCCGCGGCTGCCTTGCGACGTTTTCGTTCGCCGCTGCCGGCCTCGGTTTTGCTGGCGAAAAATCGGCCCGTTCATTTCCGCAGCGCCAAAGTCCAGGGTGGGGTGCGGGCGGAAAAAGGACCGTATCTCGCGTCGGGAAACTGGTGGGACGAAAAGGCATGGGGGCGCGCCGAGTGGGATGTGGAATTGGAAACCGGCGCGGTTTGCCAATGCCATTCCAATGACGGCCAATGGGCGCTCGACGGAATTTATGATTAACAGCTGTCATCCCGAGCGTAGTCGAGGGATCCCGTGGAAAATCGAGCGACGCTCAACGGGGTCCCTCGACTGCGCTACGCTTCGCTCGGGATGACGATGAAAGGCGACCGCCCATGTCGTACGTCGAACTTCATGCGTGCAGTGCCTTCAGCTTTCTGCGGGGCGCCTCTTTCCCGGAACAATTAGCTGAAACAGCCGCCAGCCTGGAAATGCCGGCGATGGCGTTGCTCGATCGCAACGGTGTGTATGGCGCCCAGCGATTTTCTGTCGCCGCGCGCGAACACGGCGTTCGACCGATCGTCGGCGCGGAATTGACCATGGAGGATGGATGGTTCCTGCCGGTCCTGGTGAGGGACCGCGCCGGCTACAAAAATTTGTGCGAACTGCTGACGCAGGCGCATCTCCGAAGCGCGAAGGGCAAGTGTCTTATCCAGTGGAGCGAGCTGGCGGAATTCGCGAATGGATTAACCGCGATCTTTCCCGGCCCTGCTCCGAGTTCTGCTGACCGAGCGCAATTTCTGATCGACGCCTTTGGCCGCGAAAACGTTTACATCGAGATCCAGCGGCATTTCTTGCGAGGCGAAGAGCGGGTTAACCGGCAACTCTGCGATTTGGCGGAACAATTTCGCCTGCCGGTCATCGCGACCAACGGCGTCCAGTACGCGCGCCCTTACGGGCGCCAGACTCTCGATGTCTTTACCTGCATCCGGGAGCACACCCACCTCGATGCGGCCGGGAAACTCCTGACCCAGAACGCCGAACGCCACCTCAAGAGCGACGCCGAAATGCGCGCCCTCTTCGCCGATCGGCTCGACGCGATCGAGAACACCGCCCGTCTCGCGGATCGTCTCGAATTTTCCCTCGAAAACATCGGCTACGAATTCCCGTCGTTTCC
>JBAPMH010000158.1:0-4369 GCA_049278515.1 Chthoniobacterales bacterium | reverse complement strand
AAGTTGGGCCCGGAAGAGATATTTTGAAACGAAACGCTGGCGGCCATCGGAGGAACGCCACTGACGGGATCGGAACTTATGACGGTAAACCCATTGTCACGCAATTGCGGCACGGAGATGGACGCGTGGATGTCCCGGGTAAGTTTAAGGACGCCCACCCTGGCTTCCTCATGCGCGGCATTGACCGCCGTGTTTTTGGCCGAAAGGGTAAGACCGGATTGCAGGACCTGGAAGAAGACGAGTCCCAGGAGGCCAAGGACGCCGACCGCGACTGCCATTTCGGCCACAGTAAAGCCCCGCTCTGAAGATTTGTTGAAAGGCAAAAGGTTCATTGGTCGGCGGTTCGTAGGGTGTCCATGGCCACGTTGTAATCCTTATTCCGGAAGCTGTAGCTGACGGTCGCGGTGACTTTGCGAACGTTCAGACTATTTGTCGCTCCGGCGAATGTCATCGACAGGCCGGTATCGACGGCAGTGGTGGTGAGAGTGCCTGTAACGACGACTTTCCCTGAAACCGGGTCTTGATAAATGAAGGCTTGCCTTGAGATAGGCTGGCCGCTTGCCGTGCGATAATATGGATAATAGGGATAATAAGGGCTGGAGACAGCGGGCGTGGCCGACGGAGCCGCGGTGGGAAAGGTCACCCCCGAAGCGGCCAGGATATCCAACTCGGCCGTCGTCATGAGCTCTACCGGAACCTTCTTTAGGGCCGGATTGAACGTTCCGGAGATGTACGCCCCACTCGCACTACAATCGAAAGGCTCCTTGGAGAGGGCGAGGTCGATCTGGTTTTGAGCGGCGGTCTGGGCCTCGCTGTAGAGGCGGGAAGTCACCGAGTAGGTATTGATCGAGTTAAATCCAAGATAGACCCCGGCCGCCATCGTCCCCAGGACGGCCAAAGCAATTACGATCTCGATCAGAGAGAATCCATCCCGGCGCCGGGCCGGGCAGGGAAGACACCGATGAGCCGTGAACTGGCGCGAGAGCGACAACATTATAGTTTCTATAAGCAGGAGGTATGCCGATCCCCCGACTCCCGGGAGAGCACGGCTCTAATAGGGATTTCGGGGATCTCGAGCATGCACCGGTACCCGACGTGCTCAGTCCAAAACCATGATTCTCATGCATTCCCGGCCCAAGGAGCAACGCGAAGCAGTCCGCACCCTCGTCCATAACGTCCTGACCCGGGACATGGGAACCTTCAATCCGGAGCGCTTTAAAGATTGGATCAAAGAGATCGATGCCCGCTTCCGGAAGGTCGGGTTGACCCTCGCTTTCACGATTCGCAACCGGTCGGTCCACTTCACCATCAAGGAGATGCGTTCCGGACGAACGGCATTCAAGTTTGCCGCTTCCACGCATGTTCCCTTCGAGGATCGGGACGTTGTCATGACGGTGGAAGAATTTGCTCAAAAGGGCAGCCGTTAGGGTCAAACCCCGGAGAGGCCCGGCGCCGCGCCGAAACTATTCACAGTCGGCAGCCAATCGGTTTGCGCCTCCGGCGCGATTCAGTTCCGGCGACGCATGGCTCGAAAACACACCCGTTCCTCGCATTGGCTAAATCAACGCCGGTGGAAGCTGGCCCTGGGCGAGTGGATCGGCCTGGTCCTCGCGTTCCTCACGATCGTCCTAATCTTTTGCCTCTTTTTTATCCGGCGTCATTCGCTCGAGTATCACCTCGAACACACTTTCGCGGTCCAGGATCCGGAGTTCCTCGGATCGGCCCTGGCCTTGTCGGACCCGGTCCTCATTTCGGGCAACAGAATCGAAATGCTGCTCAACGGTGACGAATACTTCCCGGCCATGCTCAAGGCCATCGGTTCCGCCCGGCAGACGGTCAATTTTGCCACTTACATTCTGCATTCGGACGAGGTGGGCCGCCAATTTCGCGACGCCTTCTGCGAACGGGCCCGGGCCGGTATTGAAGTCCGCATTCTTCTCGACGGAATCGGCTCCGGTTGGAGCCTCGACAATTCTGACGTCGACCTGATGAAGAAAGCAGGGTGCAAATTTGCCTATTACCATCCCACTGCCTCGTGGCGCGTGGACCGAACCAACCGCCGATCGCACCGGCGGCTGCTAGTCGTGGACGGGAAAGTGGCCTTCACCGGCTCGGCTGGGTTCTCGAAAAAGTGGGCAGGTCATGCCCAGGATAAAGAGCACTGGCGCGACACTCAGGCGCGCATTCAGGGGCCACTGGTCGCCAAGTTTCAGTGGGCGTTCGAAGAACATTGGATAAAGACGTTTGGCGAAACCCTGAGCGGCGCAGGGCACTTTCCCCCTTTAGCGCAGGCTGGCGATCTCAAGGCGCAGGTCATCGCGTCTCATTCCTTTTCGATGGCGCCCGTCCCGTTGGTCCAGGCGACAGCATTCGCGGCCGCGGAAAAGCGGATCTGGATCACCAATCCGTATTGCACTCCCACCGAGGACCAGGTTGATCTTGTGGTTAAGGCCGTCCAGCGCGGCGTCGACGTCCGCCTGATTCTTCCCGGCATCAACAACGATCAGCCTCTGACAAAGTCCGCCGGCCGGTCCGCCTACGGACGAATGCTGGAGGGAGGCGTGAAGATTTTTGAATACCAGCCGACTATGATCCACGAGAAAGCAATGGTCGTAGACGGGTTGTTTTCGATGTTCGGCTCATCCAATTTCGACGCGAGGTCCTCCGAGATAAATGAAGAACTGGACGTGGTCGTCTACGACGCAAATTTCGGCCGCCAGATGGAAGAGATCTTTGAGAAGGATCTGCAACAGTCCCGCGAATACACTCTGCAAGAATTCAAAGACCGCTCCTGGTGGGAACGCACAAGCGAGTGGCTGATGTTGCCATTTCGCTCGCAGCTCTGACCAAGGATCGGCGCTCTCGAGATCGGTGAAGCAATCTGGGCACAAAGGCCCCTCCCACATTGGTCTTGAATTTGCCTATTCGGCTCGACAGCGTCTCGCCCTACCAGTCCCGGGCGGTTTTGGCCCCGTAAAGGGGCGTGGCCCCCACGGGGCTTTACGCCCAAAAAAGCGAGGCTCGTGTTCTGCACACGAGCCTCGCAATTACTTTCTGTTGTAGACGTTCGCCTGTGGCGAACGCGAGAGCGTTTCCGCTTACGGACCCCGGTCGTAGATTTCCACCACGCCGATGCCGGTCCCGCTGTTTAACCCGGCCAGCAACACCGTGTAGAACCCGGGCGGTAGCGACGCCGCTATCGCCGACTCCAGAGCATTACTCGGCGCCAAACCTGCCGCGATGATCGCCGCCGCTTGCCCAGCGTTGTCCTGCCAGTCGTTGTTCGCGAAGATCAGCGTTCCGTTCTCGTCCCGCAGCTCCAATGTCGGGTTGGCCAGCACCGCGCTCGCCGGGAAGAACGCCGGCGCAAGGCTCGGTCCGATTCCTCGCACCACCACCCGGTCCAAGGCTGTTCCGTTCCCTATTACTATTCCCGCGATCACAATGTTGTCGCCCGTGTCCACGAACGCTCGGGTGCTGATGTTGCCCAGTTTCCCGCTCGTCGGACTCAGGTCGTAGACTTCCACCAGCGCTACCCCGGAGGTGTTGTTCTTCCCTCTCACGACCGCTGTGTAGGCTCCCGGCGCCAATGTGGCGTCAATCGCTGACTCCAGATCGTTGGTCGGGGCCAATCCAGTCGCCTGAATCGCCGCCGCCTGGGTGTCTTTCCAGTTGTCGTTGATCACGGTAGTAAATCCGCTCGGGCCATGGAGCTCGAGGACCGGATCCGCCAAGGGATCGGTAATTCCGTTGTGGCTCAACGACGGCCCGATCGCTCGCACGATCACATGCTTGGATCCGGCCCCGCTGATGATGAACCCGCCGATACCCACCTTGTCTCCCACCTGCACCCGCATGCGGGTCGACAGGTTCAATGCCTGGGTTATCCCGCTTGGCGTCGGTGTCGCTGTCGCTGTCGGTCCAGGGGTTCCCGTGGCCGTCGGCCCAGGTGTCCCCGTCGCCGTGGCCGTCGGTCCAGGTGTGCCGGTCGCGGTCGCCGTGGCGGTGGCTGTCGCCGTCGCTGTCGCTGTCGCCGAGGCTGTCGGAGTCGGAGTCGCTCCTCCTTGCGCTACGCCGAAGACCACAATCCCGATGCCTTGCGCATTCAACCCGGCCAGCGTCCGCGCGTCGGTCGAATCGAAGTTGAAGTCCACTCTCGCGCTCGCGTTCCGGTAATACCCGAACGCCGGTGCGGTCCCCGTCGTGATCTGCCCGGTCGAATACAGCCCATTGGAGTGCGCTGTGATTAACGACGTCAGGTTGGTCGTGTCGCCCAAGCCTGCTCCCGTGTTCCCCTGGAAGTTCTGGGCAAAGCCCCACTGCGTTCCAGGTCCTCCAGGCAACACCAGCGGGGTCGCCAGCGTTACCG
>JBAPMH010000157.1:0-9331 GCA_049278515.1 Chthoniobacterales bacterium | reverse complement strand
CGGGAGCACGCGCTGGATTCGTCTCGCGCAGCCCGGCTATTTTCTTTTCGCCGAGCCGGATGCGACCCACAAGGACGCGGCCGGCCAGCCGCCTCCGCCGGGCTTGGGGATGGTGGCCTCGGATGTCGAGGAGCTGAGCAGCCTTGTAAACGGCAAGACCACGGTGACTATTACGGACTGAGGTCATGGAATCCAAGCCGCTTGATTTTGAAAAACCGATCCTGGAGTTGCAGCGGCGGCTTCAGGACCTGAAAAATCATTCAGACCAGCACGACCTCGATTTCGATTCCGAGGTCGAGGCGATGGAGAACAAGCTCCGGGAAACGCGCCGGCAGATTTACGACAACCTCACAGCCTGGCAACGCGTCCAACTGGCGCGCCACATTCTCCGGCCCTTTGCCCTCGATTACGTCAGCCGCTGCTTCACCGATTGGGTGGAACTGCATGGTGACCGGCTCTTTGGCGACGACAAGGCGATGCCGAGCGGCCTCGCGAAACTCGGCCCTCACCGTTGTGTCGTGATTACGCATCAGAAAGGCCGCGACACGAAAGAAAACGTGAAGCGAAATTTCGGCTGCGCCCACCCGGAAGGTTACCGCAAGGCGCTGCGTCTGATGCGGCTGGCGGAAAAATTTGGGTTGCCCGTGATTTCGCTCATCGACACGCCCGGGGCTTTCCCCGGCATTGGCTCCGAGGAACGCCATATCTCGGAAGCGATCGCGGTTAATCTGCGCGAAATGATGAACCTGCGGGTGCCGACCATTGCCGTCGTGATCGGCGAAGGGGGCTCGGGCGGCGCTCTTGGGATTGGTGTATCGGACCGCGTCCTGATTCTCGAGAACGCTTATTATTCAGTCATCAGCCCGGAAGCGTGTTCGGCAATTTTGTGGAAAGATCGCCGGCACGCGGCGGAGGCGGCGGAAGCCCTGAAATTAACGGCCCAGGACCTGATGGCGCTGGGGGTCGTGGATGAAGTCGTCCCGGAGCCGGAGGGTGGGGCGCATCGTGATCATGATTTGGCGGCGGCGAATCTGGGCACGGCGTTGCGGCGGAACCTGGAACGGATCTCGGCCCTGCCACTCGAAGAAATGATGCAACAGCGCTACGAAAAGTTCCGGAAGCTCGGCAAGTTTACCGAAGAAATCGCCGCGGCGACCACTCCGCCCGCGGAGCCGCAATAGCCGGACACGCCCGGGGCGATCCATGCCGCGAATAATCCGCTGGAACCTGAGCAGCCGGGCCCGCGAGCTTTCCGGCGGCGACGCCATCGTGGTTTCGATTCCCAAAAGCGGCCGCACCTGGGTCCGCACGTTTCTCTGCGCTTACTTTTGCCGGCGCGGCGACCATCCCTTTTCCCTGGAGCCAGCGCTATATGGCGATCCCCGCATTCCGCGGATCGTTTACTCTCATGACCGTTTCGAGCAACGGACAAAGGCCGATCGCTGGGATGAATTACGCGGAAAATATTTCATTCCCGCGAAGGAACGCCGCCGCGCCCGGATTATCTTTCTCGCCCGCGATCCACGGGACACGTTCGTTTCGCATTATCTCCAGCTCACCCGGCGAGTGCGGGAAACCCCCGATCAGTTAAAGCAAAAGGAAATAGGCGAAGTGCTGCGGGACCGTCGGCATGGGATCGGGTCGATGATCGAAATCATGAACGGCTGGCTCGGTGAATGGGCGGGCAAACCCAATTTTCTTCTCGTGCGCTACGAAGATTTGCAACGTGGGCCGGAGAAAAGTTTTCTGGAATTGCTTCGGTTCCTCGGCGAAGAGCAGCCGGACGCGGCCGCGTTTGCGCACGCGCTCGAGTTTTCGCGTTTCGGCAACATGAAAAAAATGGAAACGGCCGGAGCGTTCGCCTCCAAAATTCTGCAACCGACCGATGTGGGCGATCCCGAGTCATTCAAAGTGCGGCGGGGCAAGGTCGGAGGGTTTACCGATTACCTGACCGGCGACGATTTGAAATACGCCGGCGAAGCGATGCGAAAGCTCGACGAGCGGTTTGGTTATCTAAGCGGAGAATAGATTGGTGAGCGCGGCGACGCGTTGAAGAAGGCGATGGCGTTTTTTTGTCGGGGTGATTTTTGCGACTGGCGGAGGCGCCGGGGGATAGAGAAAACGCAGCACCGGATCGACGCGCGCCGCCCAGGCTCCCTCGCTGTGATCGGCCCCTTCCACTTCGACGAAATGCAGGTCATCGTACAACCGCCAGCCTTTCTCCACGAAACGGTCGCGTAATTCCCGGCCGCGTTCCCAACCAGGTTCGTGGGTCCCGGTGTCCAGCCAGATTTTCAACGCCGGACGGGCCTCCTCATCGATCGCGTCCACGATTTCGTAAACGACGCAATCATCCCACCAGATCGAGGGAGACATGACGGCGAGCCGCCGGAAATAATTCGGGAACCAAAGCCCGAGCACGAGCGTGGCCAACCCCCCGAGCGACGATCCGCCGAGGCCGGTGTGCTCTGCTTCTCGTTTCGTTCGGTAGCGCCGATCGATGAACGGCTTCAGCTCCTCGATCAGAAACCGCCCGTAATTCCGGAGCAATCCCTTGCTCCGTTTCCGCTTTGGCGGATCGATCCGGGCCGGTGTCGGGGCGTATTCATGAATGCGTTCCTCTCCGGTATTGTCGATCGCCACGATGATGAGCGGCTCAATGAGCTTCGCCGCGATCAGGCGTTGGGCGGTCTCATCGACCCCCCATTCCACCCCGGCGAATGAAGTGGCCGCGTCGAAAACGTTCTGGCCGTCGTGCAAATAAAGCACCGGATAACGCCGGCCCGTGAAACGCCGATAGCCGGGCGGGAGATAGACCAGGACGTCGCGGCGATTTCGCAGGATTTTGGAGGGAAAAGCGCGATGGCGTTGAATGTTCCCGGTCAAAGTGTGCGGCGGCATCGGAAGGCAAGACGCATCGCTTGTCATTCCAAACTTGTCGAGAAATCTCTTACGGTTTTCCTTTGGAAGGCCGATTTTTTTTGGAAAAGAGAAGTCTCGACTTCCTTGTCGAAGATTTGATCTGCTTCGAAACGTCTGCGTAACTCTGGTCAGGCAGCAAACGCTCCTCAAACGCTTATGAAAAAAATTGGAATCCTCTTTGGTCAGGAAGGCAGTTTCCCGCCGGCATTTGTCGACCGGGTAAATATGAAAACCGGCGGGAAAGACATTCAGGCGGAGTTCGTCCGGATCGACAAGGTCGTCCAGGGTGAGCCGTGCGGCTACGACGTGGTGATCGACCGGATCTCCCAGGACGTGCCCTTTTATCGCGCCTGGCTCAAAAACGCCGCTCTCACCGGGACCGCAGTCGTGAACAACCCGTTTTGGTGGAGTGCCGACGAGAAGTTTTTCAATAACGCCCTCGCCACCAAGATCGGCGTCGCCGTGCCAAAGACCGTGCTGTTGCCTTCGCACGCGCCCCCGCCGGATACGAATGACAATTCCTTCCGAAATCTCGGTTACCCGCTCGATTGGGAGGGAATTTTCGAATACGTCGGGTGGCCCGCGTTTTTCAAGCCGTTTGCCGGCGGGGGTTGGAAGAATGTCTACCGGCTCCATAATCCCGAGGAGTTCTTCCGGGCTTACAGCGAGACCGGCCAGCTCGTCATGATGCTGCAGGAGGAAGTGAAGTTCGACATGTACTTCCGGTGCTATTCAATCGATCAGCGCAACGTCCGGATTATGCCCTACGAACCGCGGCATCCGTATCATTTGCGTTACCAGACCGAATGGTCCGCTCCGAAGGAGATTCTTGAGGCGGTTGAATGGGGCGTCCTCCAATTAAATCAATATCTCGGGTACGATTTGAACACCGTTGAATTCGCCATCCGGGATGGCGTGCCGCTCGCGATCGATTTCTGCAACCCGGCCCCGGACGCGGAAGCGGCGAGTGTCGGGCAGGCGAATTTCGAATGGGTGGTCGAGGCCGTCTCGGACATGGCCATCCGCAAGGCGAAAGAGCATCAGCCGGGCAAAGACAACCTGAGCTGGGGAAAATATCTCCAGGCGGCGGTCACGAAGCGGGCGTTGAGCGACCTCGGCTGATGTGGTGAAGGAATTCGTCCTGTTCCTCTGAGGGCCACGGCGGCGAAATGACAAACGCGCGCCATCGGATGATTCGCATCATCATGTGGCTCGCTGGAATCGTGTTCGCGCTGATCGTTGCGCCATATCTGTTCTTTACCGGGCCTCACGACATCGCGCGCTATCCGCCCAAAGAAAAATCGCTCTACAAACTGCCGTGGCCTGCGGGCATCACCTGGCGCTGCTGCCAAAGCAACCGCGGGGTTTCATCAAGTCACCGCGGCTGGGAGGAATTTGCGTACGACTTCTGCATGGCCGAGGGGTCGAAGGTGTGCGCGGCACGTGGCGGTATTGTGTCGAGAGTGGATGACACGCACGAGGGTCACGGACCGAGTATGCCGAACAACTTGATCTTTATCGACCACGGCGACGGCACGCATGGCTGGTATTTGCATCTCCAAAAGGGCGGCGGCCTGGTGAAAGAAGGCGACCGCGTCCGGCAGGGACAAATCATCGCGCGCAGCGGCCACGTGGGCCAGAGCATGATGCCACACCTGCACTTCCACGTCTTTGATGTTGAGCGGAATGTGACGGTGCCGGTTCGATTCGCTGACGTGAACCAGCACGATGGGATTCCGCGGATGTTTTTTAAATACACATCCGGAAATACGGTCCCGAAGTAGGCGAGCTTTGGAAACTGCCACGACGCGGCGCGCTCGCATTGGGGAAGGAACTCCGTAGCCTGAACGAGAGCGAAGGGGGAAGGCCATCGTGTTGCCACGACTTGCGTCACGTCCCTATTGATCGTTGTTTGTAAGGATGCCCGCTACGAACCATACCTTCACGCTCGGGATCGAAGAGGAATTCGCGATCGTCGATCCGGAGACGCGCGAGCTGCGTTCCCACATCCAGGAAATCCTCGAAGGCGGCAAAGTTCTGCTCAAGGAACAGATTAAGCCGGAGATGCACCAGTCGGTGGTCGAGTTGGGGACGGAGATTTGCACCTCGATCACCAACGCGCGGGAACACGTCATCGAGCTGCGGAGCAAGCTCGCGTCGCTTGCCAATAAGGCGAATCTCCGGATCGCGTCGGTCGGGACCCACCCATTTTCAAAATGGCGCGATCAGCTCATCACCGAAGGGGAACGCTACAAGGAAATCGTGAAAGATATGCAGCGGCTCGCCCGCGCGAACCTGATCTTCGGCCTGCACGTGCACGTCGGAATTCCAAACCGGGAATCAGCGATCCAGGTGATGAATCAGGCGCGCTATTTCCTCCCGCACATTTACGCGCTTTCGACCAACTCGCCGTTTTGGGGCGGACAGGATACGGGCCTCAAAGGATATCGCCTCAAAGTGTTTGAGCGCTTTCCGCGCACCGGCATTCCGGACGCCTTCGATTCGCTCTCCGAATACGAAGATTTTTGCAAACTCCTGGTCAAGACTGGGTGCATCGATAATCCGAAGAAAATCTGGTGGGACATCCGGCTCCACCCCTTTTTCGACACGCTCGAGATGCGGGTGTGCGACGCCCAATCGCGGGTGGACGATACCCTGGCCATCGCTGCCCTGATTCAGGCCGTAATCGCGAAGCTCTACAAGCTCCTCAAGTACAACACCACCTTTCGAGTTTATCGGCGCCGGCTTCTCGATGAAAATCGCTGGCGCGCCTCGCGCTACGGCCTCCAGGGCAAGCTCATCGATTTCGGGCGGGAGATGGAAGTCGAAACCCGCAGCTTGCTCAACGAGCTCATGGAATTCGTTTCCACCGAAGTCGACGAGCTCGATAGCAGGCGGGAGATGGCGCACATCGAGCGAATCATGCGCGAAGGGACCGGTGCCGACCGGCAACTCGCGGTCTGGGCGCAAACCCAGGACATGAAAAAAGTCGTCGACCACATCGTGGCCGAAACCTACGAAGGCCTGGATATGAGCGCTGGGGCCATGCCGGCGGAAATCCCATCTTAACTATAATGGGACGCTCCAGATGATCGGCGCCGAGTCTTGAGATCGGCGGCAAATTGCGGGGCCGAGCCGTTATGCGACCGCGACCTCTACATATTCGGTCGTCGACGAGGGTTGAGGAATCGCGAAGCCTTCTACGCGCATTCCCTCGAGATGAAACTCGATGGCCTCACGAATCAACTTCAAAACTTCGCTTCGGGTTTCTGCGGCTGCGGTGCAGCCAGGCAGATCGGGGACATAAGCGCCATAACTTCCCGAACCCTCTTCAACGACAATTGCGTAACGCGTCATTCGATTTTTAGCCCCGCTTGCTTGCGAATACTGTTAAAAGTGCCGCGCGGTATGTCAACGTTCGGATGCCCGGCAATAGTCACTAAACCTGGCTTGCCAGGATGTTTAAATTGACGATGACTCCCGCGCGTGCGCACCAGATACCATCCGTCATGCTCGATTAGTTTGATAGCGTCGCGGATCTTCATGAATACATTTTCAGCACGCGGAAAATTCAGCCAAATGCAGCTTTTAGGGAAAGTTCGGACACTCTTGTCCCTAGTCGCTCGGCTCTTGTTTTCCCCGAGCGTCTCTTGTTCTCTGTCTTATTAGCTCCGGCAATCGTTCGAAGTGCTGCGAGTATATCTTTGAAAATCGCGTGCTTGATTGCGCCGGGTTTGGCACCGTCCCTATAGGCACGCCCGCGGTAAGCCTTCCACTCGGGACCCAGATAGAAATGCGGCATTTCCTCCAAAATCATGTCTTTTCCCTTTCGCCAATACTGCGAAACGCTTTGCGGTGAGATGGGGACGGGAATCTGGTCGATTCCCTCGATATATCGGGGAAAAGGCAAGACGTAGGTTTTGACGCAGTTGTCTCGGTCGAATCGTTTCCAACCTTTTTGCTGCTGCTCGATTGATTCTAAGTGCTGATTGAGCTCAATCCCATTGATTATCGCTCTCGCGTAAACATTGGCCGGTGCATCGCTCGTGAACCATGGTTTTGATCCGATGTATGGCGAATTCCACGTTTGACTTCCAAGCCGCGCATCGCGTTGCATCGTCGAAATTAGTTTTACAGTATTCGGATGAATCGAAATCAAGGCAGGCAAAAGTGTTCTGCGAGGTGCAATTCGATCGAAGACTTCGCGAGTCCTAATGTAGAGATCCAAGATCTCGAAAGCTGAATAGGTGGCAATCGCGTAAAGCATCTCCGCAGCAGCTACATCTTTTTTCTTTCGGATTGCTTCAGTTAGGGCGTCCACAATCTTTCTCACCGCGATACATTCGCGTGGTGACTTCTTCAGACCCATCAAGTGACCAATGTCTTGGTGCAACAATGTGCTCAGCTCGGCAACGTGATCATTGGCTCGACTCGTTTTGAAACAGGAGTGCGAACCGCAATGCGCGGAAAAGCTAACCATGTCCGCGAACCGCGTGTGTGATGGCCAGTAGGCAACAGGGCGTTTCTTGTTCTTCAAGCCTTTCAATTTGTCTGCCTGACGCAGCTGATCACGCCTCAACTTCAGTTGAAATTGTGGTTTCGCCGGCGGTTTGTTGGAGAGCCTGTTCGGCGGCGCGCGCGGAGAGCATGGCGCACTTGACGCGTTGGGGAAATTTTTGGACGCCGCGGAGGAGACGGAGATCGCCGAGCTCAGGCGGGGACTCCGTCGCGTCGCCGGTGACCAGGGCCTGAAAGGCGCGCAGGATCGACAGGGCGGCGTCGCGGCTTTTCCCCTTCAACTTCATTGTCATGAGCGAGGCGGACGCCTGGCTGATGGCGCAGCCGTGTCCGGTGAACTTGATGTTTTCCAGGCCGCCGTCCGCGCCGAATTTCACCGCCAGATGGATCTCATCGCCGCACGACGGATTGTCGCCATGCACGCGGACGGAGGCGTCCGGCAGCTCGCCGAAATTTCGGGGCCTTCTCGAATGATCGAGAATGACTTCCTGATACAGCTCTTCGAGTTCCGAGCTCATGCAAAAAAGCGGGCCGCGTCACGCAGGATGTCGATCATTCGATCGATTTCCTCGGTGGTGTTGTAGAAATAGAAACTGGCGCGCGTCGTCCCGGGCAACCCAAATTTTTTCATGAGCGGCTGGTTGCAATGGTGACCACCGCGGAGTGCGAGGCCGCGTTGATCGGCGAACGTGGTCAGGTCGTGGGGATGGGCCGCGTCCATGACGAACCCGACAATCGCGCCCCGTTCTCCGGCGGGTCCGAGAAGGCGCACGCCCGGCAAATCAGCCATGGCTTCGATGGCGTATTGGGTCAACCGGGCGTCGTGCGCGACAATTTCCGGGCGACCGATCCTTTCGAGATAATCAATCGCGGCGGCGAGGCCTATGGCGCCGGCAATGTTCGGAGTGCCCCCCTCAAAACGGTGGGGCGCCTTTTTGTACGTGCTCTTTTCCAAAGTGACGCTAACGATCATCTCCCCGCCCCCGTGCCACGGCGGCATCGCATCCAGAAGTTCAGCCCGCCCGTAGAGCGCCCCGATGCCGGTGGGCGCGCACATTTTGTGTCCGGAAAAAGCCAGGAAATCGCAGCCGAGCTCCTGGACATTGAGGGGCATATGTCCGGCGCTTTGCGCGCCATCGACCAGGGTCACTGCGCCAACTTCGCGCGCCTTTTGGCATAGTTCGCGGACAGGATTGATCGTTCCGAGCGAATTCGAAACGTGGGTGAAGGCGAATAGTTTCACTTCCTCGGTCAGCAGGGAGGGCAATTGATCGAGCGCCAGGGTTCCGTCGTCGCGCACCGGAACAAAACGGAGGCGGGCGCCGGCCCGTTCCGCGAGAAGCTGCCACGGCACGAGATTGCTATGGTGCTCCATCTCGGTGAGAAGAATCACATCTCCCGGGCGTAGAAATTTTCCACCCCAGGATTGGGCGACGAGGTTGATGCTTTCGGTCGTGCCGCGGGTGAAAACGATTTCTTCCGGACTGGCCGCGCCGAGATATTGGGCGACGCGTTCCCGCGAACCTTCGTACGCTTCGGTCGCGCGCGAGCTGAGTTCGTGCAGGCCGCGGTGGACATTGGCGTTTTTGTGTTCGTAATAATCCCGCAAGGCGTCGAGCACTTGTCTCGGCTTCTGGGTGGTCGCCGCGTTGTCGAAATAGATGAGGGGATGATCGTGCGCTCGCTCCCGCAGGATCGGAAAATCATTCCGGATCGCGCTCCAATCCACCTCAGGGCTCGAAAGTTTGTCCACGGTTTCTAATCTGCCCCGCGAATCCCGGCGCGCCATCTGAATTGGAAAATGAGCACGGAAAAAGCGGTCCCGGTTGCCCCGGACAAATTTTCGCGGTAAACCTGACATTCGCTTTTCTATGCCTGATCGCGCTCACAC
>JBAPMH010000156.1:0-6560 GCA_049278515.1 Chthoniobacterales bacterium | reverse complement strand
GCAGGAGGTCGTTCCCACCGCCAGGCCCACCTGGCTCCCGGCGGCCCCGAATTGCTCCATACTCGGAAGATCGCCCACAATGATGTCCGGTCCCGGCACCAGGTTCGGAACAGTTGGGGCCTCGGCGCTCCGCGGCGGGAGGGTTGACGATTGCGCGGCGCCGTTGACGATCGTCGTGACTTCGATCGGGTAGGTGGCGGCGGAGATTGAAATTCTCCCCACGTTTGCGCCACGGTCCTCCGGTCGTCCCAACTTGTTGGCCAGCGCTTCGGAAACGAGAAGTCTTCCTTCTTTGATCCCGAGAGAATGTGACGCCGCGTCGTACTCGTAGCGTTCGCCTTCAATGTTAAACACGATCGAGCCCGTTTGGCCCTCCCGGACGACCAGGCCAAATTGATCGCCGGCGTGCGTCTTTTCGATAACGAGCGGACCCAGGGAGGCGAGCGGTCCTGGAAGGGAGGCACCGCCGGCGGGGATCAATGCCATTGAGCCGGGTTCAGGGCCGCGCAGGGCGTTGTTGAAGACGAGGAGCGTGAAAAAAGAGTTCGCATCCACGTCGAAATGGAAACTCGTCGGTTTCGCTTTCGGCTTCTCCGAAGAAATCTGGGGCAGTCGATTCAAATCGAGGTCGATGACGACGCTTCCGCGGGCGACGACCAGCCTCTCCATGACGCCAGCGGGAGCCTCCGAACTTGTCTGTTCCGCGAGTGGCGCACAGTTCGCCGAGCTGTTGCCCAGAATAAGGAGGAGCAGGACCAGATATCCCAGCGCTTTTCTCAACGACGTGGTAACCCTGCGATTCAAGAACGTAATTCTACAGGTCGGGCAAGAAAAAGAGAAGCCGAATATTCAGCGGTGGCAGGGACGGCGTGGTGCGGCGTCCCGCGAGGGTATCACGCCCTGGCGAAGGTGCAGCGGCGGGTGTCACACCCGCGAGGGGAAGTGGGGTAACCGCGGATGACGCGGATTAAACGGATAATTGGGAAGAGAAGATCGATCACGAGCACGAGCACGAGCACGAGCACGAAGAGAGGAAAGAATTACTAATATCCGAGTCATCCGCGTAATCCGCGGTTAAAAGAGGGCGGTTTGGAAAGCGCCCCTCCTTGACGCGCAATCCGCGGTCGGTGTTTTTCGTGGTAGGGCGAGACGCTGTCGAGCCGTCTGTTTTCAATGTGGGAGGGGCCTTCGCGCCCCGACTGAACACTCTCGGTTACCAGGAAAAATCAGGAGGCCCGACAGGTCGCCGCGCAATGGGGAAGGGGAAGAGGACACCGCGGATAACGCGGATTGCACGGATAAGGGGGAAGAGAAGATCGATCACTAGCACGAGCACGAGCACGAGGAGAGGAAAGAATTCCTTATATCCGCGTAATCCGCCGTTTTCCTTAAATCGAAAATCGAAATTCGAAATTCCGCTAGTGCAGATTGTAAAGCTCGACGAGGCCGATGCCGATTCCGCCGTTTTTGCCAGCCAGGATTGCGGTGAACTGGCCCGCGGGCAGCGAGGTAAAGATTCCTGATTCTTTCGGATCGGAAAGGGCGAAACCAGCCGCGGTGAGCGCCGCTGCCGAGACCGGATCACTTTGCCAATCGTCGTTCGCGACAAGAGTCGCACCGTTGCTGTCATGGAGCTCGAGAGTGGGATCGGCCAGGACGGGGTTAAGACCGAACTGGGCCAGGGAGGGCCCTATTCCTCGCAGGGCCACCCGCGTGTCGCTGGCGCTTCCACCCAGGATAAAACCGCCAATCATGACGTTGTTGCCGGTTTGAACAAAACCTCGAGTGCTGATGTTGGCCAGTTGCGAATCAGCCGCGCTATTTGTGTCGTAAATTTCCACGAGCCCGACGCCGGTACCCTGGTTTTTTCCCGCCAGGATCGCCGTGTACGCTCCGGGAGAAAGCGTCGTGGGAATTCCTGATTCCTTGGGATTGCTG
Organism: Chthoniobacterales bacterium; assembly: GCA_049278515.1. GTDB lineage: Bacteria > Verrucomicrobiota > Verrucomicrobiia > Chthoniobacterales > UBA10450 > AV80. The sequence continues at coordinate 4,622 of JBAPMH010000156.1, read as the reverse complement.
AGGCCGAGACCGAGGGCGGAGAGTTGTGCGGCCTGGGCAGGGTTGTCCTGCCAATCGTCATTGAGAAAGATCAACCCGCCGTCGCTGCCGCGAAGCGTCAGGGTAGGATCGGCCAGGGCGTCGTTGATTCCGAACGCGGCCAGGGACGGGCCGATTCCACGGATCGCGATGCTTTTGTTGTCGTTGCCGGAAATGATGAACCCGCCAATCAGGACGTTGTTCCCAGCCTCGACTCGCATCCGCGTCGAGATATTCAAAGCCTGGGCTGGCGTCGGGGTTGAGGTTGGAGTGGCGGTGGACGTAGGCGTTGCCGTAGCCGTTGGTGCGGGAGTGACGGTCGCTGTCGCAGTAGATGTAGGTGCAGCAGTAGCTGTCGGGGTTGCCGTTGGCGGGGGTGTCGTGGTCACACTGGGAGTAGCGGTAGCGGTCGCCGTCGCAGTCGCGATAGGCGTGGCTGTCGGTGACGCGGTCGATGTTGCCGTCGCCGTAGGAGTAGCGCTGGGTGTTGCGGTTGGCGGAACCGTCGGCGTGGCGCTGGGTGTTGGCGTTACCGTCGGTGTCGGTGTGGAGGAAGAAAGGGTATAGGTAATGTTCAATCTCGGCGGACTGGTGCCGCTTTCGCGGCTGCGCAACTGGGCCGCGCTCGCCCCGGTAACTTCATCGCCGATAATGATCCACCCGAAGTTCGTTGCCGGATTCGAGACCCACGATTGCACGTCTGCGACCATCCCGCTGCCGCTCCAGGTGAAAGTGCCAAGGCCTGGAACGTTGGTGGTCGCGCTGACTGTGGGGGAAAAGTCGCCGCCGGGTGTCGTCCAAAAGCTCGTATTGTAAAACGTGTGGATCCAGGTGGCGTCTCCTGCTTGCGAGGGCGCGCCCTGGCCTCCGGGATTACCCGCATTGGAAAGGCCTTCGCCCCAATCCTTCAAAAGCTTGTATAATGAAATGTTTCCCGGCGCGTGCGAGTCAGGGCCAATCTTGGAGACAGTCAGGGAAAGACTGGCCGCGGTAATGGTGGAGTTCGGAGGGATGGAGGTAAGATCAAAAGCGATTACCCCGCGGCGCAGAGCCGCACCAGGATTTTCCAAAGTCTTGCCGACGAAGAAAAAAACGCCTTTGCCATTGCTGAAGGCGCCATCCGGATTTTCCTGAACGGTGTTGTCTTTGGAGGCCGGCAACGAGGCTGTGTCCGCGAGGACGCCGCGGCCTGTCACCGTGAGGAGGAGAAGAGCCGCGAAAATCTTAGGAGAGTTCATTGGCAGCAGCCGAGCGGATGGACTCGTCGCTTCGGTTTTGGCACGGCCGGTTTAGTGCAAATTGTAAAGTTCGACCAGCCCAATGCCGATGCCGCCGTTCTTCCCGGCCAGGACCGCGGTGAATTGCCCCGCGGGCAGCAATGTGAAAATGCCCGATTCTTTCGGATCGGAGAGTGCGAAACCAGCTGCGGTGAGCGCTGCGGCTGACGCCGAATCGCTCTGCCAGTCGTCGTTGGCAATGAGCGTCGTCCCGTTGCTGTCATGCAACTCGAGAGTGGGATCAGCCAGGACCGGGTTGAGGCCGAACTGGGCGAGCGAGGGCCCGATCCCACGCAAGGCCACGCGCGAATTGACCGATCCGCCGCCGAGGATGAATCCTCCGATCATCACGTTCTCTGCGGTCCGGACAAAACCGCGGGTGCTGATGTTGGCCAGTTGCGAATTAGTTCCGCTGTTGGTATCGTAGACTTCCACGAGTCCAACTCCGGTGCCCTCGTTCTTGCCGGCCAGAACCGCGGTATAAGCCCCGGGCTGAAGAGTGATCGTAATTCCTGATTCCTTGGGATTGCCAGGAGCGAGAGCGAGATTTGCCAGTTCGGCGGCTTGTTGAGGATTTTCCTGCCAGTCGTCGTTTGCAAAGATCACCGAGCCATTGCTGGCCCGCAATTCCAGGGTGGGATCGGCCAGGGCGTCGGCAATGCCGAACGCGGCCAGCGAGGGTCCGATGCCACGGATCGCGACGTTCTTGGTCGCGTTCCCGTTGATGATAAACCCGCCGATGAGGACGTTGCTGCCAGTTTCGACCCGCATCCGGGTCGCGATATTCAAGGCCTGGGGTGAAGCCGGGGTGGGGGTGGGTGTCGATGTCGGAGCAGGCGTGGATGTAGGGTTGGGCGTCGCGGTCGCTGTAGCCGTGGGTGTCGCGGTGGCCGATGGTCCGGGAGTGGGGGTTGCCGTAGGTGTCGGTGTCGGACCGGTAACCTGGTAGGTAACGCTCAATCGAGGCGTTTGAGGCGGCGTGTTCATATTCTCCCGGCTGCCAAATCGGGCCGCGCTGCCCGAAGTGACTTCATTGCCGATAATGCCCCACCCAAAATTCGTCGCTGGATTTGAAACCCAGGCCTGCACATCCGCGATCAATCCGCTGCCGCTCCAACTGTAATCGCCGACAGTATCGACAGAGGTGCTCGCGCTAACCGTGGAGGAAAAATCGCCGCCCGCAGTAGTCCAAAAGCTGTCATCGAAAAAGTTATGGATCCAGGTGGCGTCGCCCGGTTCCGCCGTAGCGCCAGTCCCGCCGGGGAAACCGGCATCCGAAGCGCCTTCGCCCCAATCACGCAATACTTTGCGGAGCGAGATATCGCCGGGAATTTCCGGGCCCCTTCTGTTCAAATTGAGGGTCAGGGTCGCTGACGTGACTGTCGCATTGGCCGGGATGGAGGACAGATTGAAAGCAATGAGGGCACGGCGCAGGAGGTCGGTCCCGGTCCTGCCGGTGTAGAGGTAAATGCCCTGGCCATTGCTGTACTGGCCGAGGGTATCTTCATAAATCGTGTTGTCTTTGGACGCCGGCAAAATCACCGTGTCAGCCAGCGCGACGCTGCTGATCGCGGCGAAAAAGAGAAGAGTGGTGAAGATCTTTTCCATAGTTCAAGTGCGGGCAGGCCGGTTGGCTGCCCTCAAGCGGGTTGCTTCGCGTTTCGCGCGCCCGGCCTAATGCAGATTATACAGCTCAATCAGGCCGATGCCAATGGCCGCCATTTTTGCCGGCGAGAAAATACGGCGCGCCATCTTCCGACAATAGCCCAGCGCTTTAGCACCGGGTTAGCGATTTTGTTCCGTTCCCATCAAGTCCCGGCACGGGACGAAAGACGCGCTCGGTCTCGGCCGACGATCCTTCCGTCCCTGACGGGACTCTGGGTTTTGCGGACATACATCCCAGCGCTAAAGCGCTGGGCTATTTTCAGGGGAGCAAGGAGGGCGCTTTTCAAACCGCCCGTTTTTTCTGCAGCTGTCACCCTGTGGGCGACGTCAATGTGGGAGGGGCCTGTGCGCCCCGACAGGTCGCCGCCCAAAGGCGCCTCCCACTTTTGCTTCGCCTGCGAAGCGGCCACAAAAGGACGGTTTTGAAAGCGCCCTTCCTTGTCCGGACGGCGCAACGCGCCGGAAACAATCGAGTGGCGGAGCGCTCGATCCGCCGTTGATCGCAGCGCACCATCTTCCGACAATAGCCCAGCGCTTTAGCACTGGGTTACCGATTTTGTTCCGTTCCATCAAGTCCCGGCAAGGGACGGAAGAGGCGCTCGTTCTCGGCCGACAATCCTTCCGTCCCTGACGGGACTCTGGGTTTTGCGGACATTCATCCCAGCGCTAAAGCGCTGGGCTCTTTTCAGGGGAGCACGGAGGGCGGTTTTCAAACCGCCCGTTTTTTTCTGCAGCTGTCACCCTGTGGGCGACGTCAATGTGGGAGGGGCCTGTGCGCCCCGACAGGTCGCCGCGCAAAGGCGCCTCCCACTTTTGCTTCGCCTGCGAAGCGGCTACCAGAGGGCGGTTTGGAAAGCGCCCCTCCTTGGCGCGCAATCCCGATCGAAGCGAGGATGGAGGGTCAAAGGTGGTGAAGGTGGATTAGCCAAGGTGGATCGGCCGCTCCGCGGGCGATGGGGGAATTATAGCGACACGGCAACCCATCGAGCGACGGAGCGCTCGATCCACCTGAACGAGAATCGAGAATTCCTACTGCAGATTGTAAAGTTCAACCAGGCCGATGCCAATGCCGCCATTTTTGCCGGCGAGAATCGCGGTGAAGGCTCCCGGGGGCAAAGAGGTGAAGATCCCGGATTCCTTCGCATCGGATAATCCGAGGCCGGCCGCGGTCAATTGAGCGGCCGAGACCGAATCGCTTTGCCAATCATCGTTCGCGACCAGAGTGGCCCCATTGCTGTCATGCAGCTCGAGGGTCGGATCGGCCAGGACGGGATTGAGGCCGAATTGGGCGAGCGACGGTCCGACGCCTCGCAACGCCACGTTGGTGTTGCTGGGAATCCCGCCCAGGATGAAGCCGCCGATCATGACATTGTTACCCGTCTGGACATAGCCGCGGGTGCTGATGTTAGCCAGTTGCGCGTTCACGCCCTGGTTATTGTCGTAAACCTCCAGGAGGCCTACGCCGGTGGTCTGGTTCTTCCCGGTCAGGATGGCAGTATAGGCTCCGGGCGGAAGGGTGGCGACGATGACCGCTTCGCGGTCGTCACCCGGCTGGAAGGCGCTTCCTTCGATCTGGCCCCTTTGCGGACTGTCCTTCCAGTTGTCGTTGGCTGTGATGAGCGAGCCATCGGAGCCGCGCAATTCCAGGACAGGATCGTTGAG